>JAICQQ010000344.1 GCA_025937785.1 Polyangiaceae bacterium | reverse complement strand
GCGCTTTCCTATCCGCACTGGGAGTTGCCTTTCGTTTGGTTGTTTCGTGTTTGGCAACAAGAGACAAACACAGACGAAAGGGCTCCTTCCAGTACTTTCTGCTCCTCAGCTCAGCTGACGGAATGTCGCATTGGGGCTAGATGCGGCTATCCTATCCGAAGGGATGTCGAGATCTGGCGGGACTGCTCGCACTTCACTTGCTCTGGCGAAACGAGGGAGCGGGCCAACGACATGATCGTGCACCTCGCCGACGAGTGAACGGGTCTCCTTTTGGAGCTCAGCCAGTTGCGCAAGGGGCTCCACAACGTTCCGCCGAGTAAAGGTAATTAACTGCGAAAAATGCTCGCTGCCTTGCTCCAGGAGTTCGTCGACCTGCAACTCGACTTCGTCGGAGAGCCTGTTCAAGCCGTGGTCGACCGCACGTAGGATGAGATCATAAGCTGCGCGTTCGTTGTCCACTCCCACTCCAGCCCTCAGAAACGCCTCTGTGTTCCTGCTCATCAGAACCGCAAACCGGTCAATGGAGCTTTTGGCAATCACGCCGGCGATTGGTGACGTTGTGACGCTAGCCACAATCACTCCTGCAAGCGTGGAAACCGCGCCGACGACGTTTCTACGCATGAGTTGGTCAGCGACCGGCGCAAGTTTCTCCTCAGTGACCTCGGTGCCCATGGCCGATAAGAGTATCATCGCTGCAAGATTCCCCAAATCGTGTAGCGAAGGGCGATGGCTGGCTCGCTGCGACGCGAACGGACGGCAGCAACCGCGAGCTCACTTCCCGAAGCTGACCCAGCCCAAGTGCTTCGCCGTCACCAGCGCGGCGTAGGCTTCGCGTTCGCCGATCTGGCGGCGGTCTTTGCGGCCCGGTTCGCGAGTCATGTGGGCCACGACTTCTTCGAGCGTGGGCTGGTCGTCGGCGAGCTTGGGCAGCCACTGCAGGCTCAGGGGTGCCGAACCGCGCTCTTTGCGCAGGCTGCAGGTGGCGGCGCGCGGGCCCGGGGTAAGCTTCGAGGTCAAGCGGGGTAGGAGCTTTTTGGGATCGCCGCCGGAGGCGACGAGGGTGCCTGCCATCATGGGGCTGGCGAGATCGAGATCGAGCGGGAATTGCACCCAGGCGGCGGCGGTTCCGCGGTAGAAGGTCACGGTGCCGTCGTTCCAGCCGCAGAGCGAGGCGACACGGTCGCGGCCCTGATCGCGGATGGCGCGGAAGATGTCCATGGCGTCCACCAGGTTCAGGCCGATCAGGGTGTCGCCCAGGTGCCCCCCGTAGTTGTGCAGCGCCGCGAGCGCGGTGCGGAGTTCTTCGCGGCTGATACGCCCGCGCCGCACCAGGTATTCGCCGAGGAGCTCTTCGCGTTCCGACGAGGCCACGTGGAACAATCGCCCGGAGCGCAGGTAAATCTCTTTGCGGATCGGGTGGTTGTTCAGGTCGCGCTTGTGCACGAACAGCGCGCCTGTTTCGGCGCCCTGGCGCATGCGCGCGAGCACCTTGAGCATCGAGGTGTCTTTCAAGAGCACCTGATAGTCCGGCACGCCCGGCTCGAACACGCGGTTGGTGGTCGCGGTGGTCGAGGGCAAGAGGTGTCGCGCTAGATCTTCGATCTTTCGGATCTCTTCGAAGGGATTGCCCATCAAGGCGACCTCGTCGTCGCCGCCGAGCTCGCCGGTGGCGATCATCTCGATCAACGCCGCCAGCTCTAGACCTGCGAGCTCGCTGCCGTCCTTGCGGCGGACGCGCGAGGTGCTGCCCGCGGGCGCCGCGACGGCGGTGCTGTCGGCGTCGACTTCGTCGGTGCTGAGCTGGCGCACGGCTCGCATGCGCTGTACCGAGTCGCGGATACGGCCCTCGAGTTGCTTGGCAAGCTGACTCGAATCGCGCGCCCAGTTCACCCACTCGCTCAGCATCGTGCGGAGCGCGGCCACCGACGGCAGCGCGAAGGGACTCAGCGCGTCAGCCAGATCGTTGCCGGAGTTGAAGCGTTGGTTCGGATCACGCGCGAGGGCTTGATCCAAGACCGCCATCAACCCGTCGGGGAACGTTCCCGCCTGGCGCCGCAGTGGCTCGATGTTCACGTCGCGAATGGCCAACAGCACCGCGAGCTGGCCGTTTCCCGGAAACACGCGGCGCCCGATCAAGAGCTCACCCAGCACTACCGCGAGCGAGAACAGATCGGCGCGGTGGTCGAACTCCTCACCCGCGACCTGCTCCGGGGCCAGGTAGCCGAACTTGCCTTTCAGGCCGGCCGTCGGCTGGCCCGAGCGTGGTGCGCGTGTGACGCGGGCGATCCCGAAATCACCGAGCTTTACGTCGCCTTGATTGGACAGGTAGATGTTCGACGGTGTGACGTCACGGTGCACGATGTAAAGCGGCGCCCCCTCGCTGTCCGTGGCCTCATGCACGCTCGAGAGGGCGCGCGCTACGGCGCAGGCGATGAACACCGCCAGGCGCGGAGGGATCTTGCGTTGTTCGGCTTCGGCCCGGCGCAAAAGCCCATAGACATCCACGCCATCGACGTATTCCATGGCGAGGTAGGGTTCGGTGCCCACCATGCCGGCGCCGAAGATGCGGACCACGTTTTCGTGCACCACCGCCTGGTGCATTCTGGCTTCGTGCTCGAGCAAGCTGAAGCTGTCGTCTTCGCGCAGCTCGGGCAACAAGCGCTTCACGACCAAGCGCGGGGCGGGGTTTTCGCCCAAGCGCGGGCGGGCGAGGAACACTTCGGCGCTGCCACCGACGGCGAGCCGCCGCTCGAGCACGAATGGACCGAAGGGGATCGTGTTGAGCGATTTGACCCCGGCGTCTATCTCATGCACCACGGTCGCTATTATGAGCCATCCTGGTGCGGGCCGCGGCTCTTCGCGCTCGTCCGTGCAGAAAATTTAACGGAACAGTAGCTCGCTCCCGATGGTTTCGGCTACCAAGCTAAGGATCTGGATGTCTGCTGGACCGCAAATACGACTCCCCGGCCTAATCCTCGCCACGCTTGCGGCTGCGGCGATGGCTTGGGGCTGCAACGGGTGCAATAGCGCCGCGAAGCCGCCGTCGAAATCGGAAACTCCGAACTTGCGCTTGTACCTGTTGGCGGGCATCGCGGGAGCCATCGAACCCTGTGGCTGTGTGAAGGACATGCTGGGGGGCGTCGACCACGCCGCCGCCTACTTGGCGGCACAAACACGCACAGTGCCCAACCAGCTGGTCGTAGGTGCGGGCCCCATGCTCTTCAGCGATCCCAGCATCGACGCCGACCACGCCAAGCAAGCCGAGTTCAAAGCCATGGCTCTGGCTGAGTCGTTTCGCGACATCGGCCTCGCCGCCTGGGCGCCGGGCGCGAACGACTGGGCGCTCGGTGCCGAACGGCTCAGCGAATTCGCGAAGGTGAGCGGCGCGAAGCTCCTGGCGGCAAACCTGAAAGGCGCGACAACTCCATTCGAAGCAACCGCGCTGCGCAGCGTCAATGGCCTCAAGGTGGGGTTTGCCGGTGTCGTGGTAGCGGGGCCGCGCCCCAACCTGCCCTCCGGGCTCGACTACGAGAGCGCGCGCGATGCTCTCACCCGCGCGCAGAAGGCCTTACGGGAGCAAGGTGCCCAGCTCCAGGTCGCTTTGGTGGCTGCGCCCCGGGGCGACGCGCTGCGCCTGATCGAGCAAGTCCCGGGTTTTCAGCTGGTGGTGCTCGGCAAGCCCTTCGATCAGGGCGAGAACAACGACGAACCGATCCCCCCTACCATCGTGGGCAACACGCTCGCCGCCCAAGCCCCGAACCACTTGCAGGGGATCGGCAGCGTCGATCTGTTCGTGCGCGGCGACGACTACAGCTTCGCGGATGGCACAGGGGTCGAGAAGCTCGAGAAGAAACAAAGCCTCACCACGCGCATCGCCGAACTCGAGGGGGGCATCGCCGAGTGGGAAAAAACCGGCGCCAACCAGCGAGACTTGGCGGCTCGCCGCGACGATTTGAAGAAGCTACGAGAGGAACTGCGCGCACTGGATGAAGAGGCTCCCGCCACGGAGGGCAGCTTCTATACCTACGAGCTCGTCGACGTGCGCGAATCGCTGGGGGTGGAACCGAAGGTGAAGGGCCGACTCGCGGCGTACTACAAGCGCGTCAACCAACACAACCGCGAGGTCTTCAAGGACAAGTTACCCCCCCCGGTGCCGGAGGGCGAGGCGAGCTACTTGGGCGTAGAAAAGTGCGCTGCCTGCCATCTGGAAGAGGCGGCCTTCTGGAAGACTACGCGCCATGCCAAAGCTTACGAAACGCTGGTCAAGGACGACAAGCAGTTCAACCTGGACTGCGTGAGCTGCCACGTCACCGGTTACGAGAAGCCCGGGGGAACCACAGTGACGCACGTGCAAGGCCTGACCGACGTGCAGTGCGAGACCTGCCATGGGCCCGGTTCGCTGCACGTCGCGAACCCCGCAGATCCGAAATTGATCCAGGCGGTGCCTGATCGCGCTTTTTGTGCTCAGGCATGCCACCACCCACCGCACGTCAAAAAAGATTGGAGCGTCGACGCGGCGTGGAAGCATATTGTCGGCCCAGGGCATGGGGGCTGACGGCTGGAAAAATGCCGGTGCGAGAAAGAGCGAGGTTTGCTAGAAATTAGGGACGGGTATGGTCCAGCTCACGTCCTCGCTTCGAGGTGTCGTTTTCCAGGTTTGAGTCTATCGATCTTGCGAGCTCGCGATGCCAACGGTGGATCACTCCAACAAAGAGCTGCTCTTGAAGCTGGTCTACTACGGGCCAGGGCATTCGGGTAAGACCACCAACCTCAAGCACATCTACGAAAAGACCAACCCCGAACATCGGGGCACGCTGCTCACCCTGAGCGCGGAAGCCGAGCGCACCATTTTCTTCGAGATGCTTCCGGTCGAGCTGGGAGCTTACAAGGACTACTCGATCCGGTTGCACGTGTGCACCGTGCCCGGCAAGGTCGTCCACGACCGAACCCGGCGTCACATCTTGAGCGACGTCGATGGCGTGGTGTTCGTCATCGACAGCCAGCGGTCTGCGGTCGACGCCAACCTCGAAAGCCTGAACAACCTCGGCACCAACCTAAAGCTCCACGGCCTGAGCCCGCATCAGACGCCTATCGTCATCCAATACAACAAGCGCGACCACGCCGAAGCGCTGCCCGTCGACGAACTGCGCGAGCTCATCGGCGTGATGGAAGGCGCCGTCGAAGTCGAGGCCGTCGCGAAAGAGGGTACGGGTGTTTTCGAAACGCTGAAGGCCATCGTCAGCGTGGCCCTGCGCACGCTCGACGACCCCCGCCGGCTCCCGTCGGGTCGCACGCCGTCGATCCTGCCCGGCGAGCGAGCCAGCATGTACCCGGGCGCGGTCGTGACCCGCAAAGCCGCCGACATCCCGAAGGCGCCGGGCCTACCCAAGTTCGAACCATAGGCGTCCTTCGGCCGTCACGGCCGCCAGTTGCTAACTTTGGCAAAGAGCTCAGCGCATCTTTCGCGCAACTCGCCGTCGCCACGCCCGACGGGTAGGCATGCCAGAGCCTATTCAAAGCAGCCCAAACAGCTCGGTCTATGACCCAGCCATGGAAATGTCACGGGGCGACGCTTGCGATCCCAGCGTCGCGACGTGTGCGGACCAGCCTCCGGCCGGCAAGCACGTCGTCATGCTCGAACCGGTCGTCGTCGAAGGAGATGCGGGGGTGCAGGCACTCTTGCGTCGCCATGCGGCGGACCAGTGCCACGGCGAAAAGGGGGACGCCGTCCTTTCGTGCACGCTAACGGTGCTTGCTGCCGTGAAAGCTGCGGTGACCGCGCGTGTCGCGTGGCCCGTGGCGGTGCTCGAGACCGGCATCGCAGCGCTCGGCGCGGCGAACTGCGCACGGGTGGTCGTCGCGTACGAGGACTGCGTCGACAAGCATGTGGCGCGAGCCGAAGCTACTGTGAAGTGCGAGGCCGAGGGCGGCAAGCTCGTCGTGAACGAGAGCGCCGCTGAGCTGATATGCCAGGTGGAGCGATGAGGGCGCTGGGCTCGAAAGCACTCGAGCTGCTTCTGGTCGCCGTGCGCTGGTACGTCATCGGGTGGGTGCTCTTGGTCGGCTACCTCGTATTGCTGTGCTTGGCAGTTGGGCTAGGCGTGCCGCTCTACTTCTACCTGCACGAATCGCACGCGTGGCGGTTGCTCGACGTCCAAGCGTTCCTGCTACCCGTGGCCTGCACCGCCTTCGCCTACTGGCTGATGGACCTCGAGCCCCGCTACCCGAGAGCGGTGGCGCTAGCCCTGGCAACTCTGGTGATACTCGGAACCACCAGCTTCACGTTCTTTGGCATCGAGCGCGCCTTGGGGCTTTCGGGCGCCGCCGCCACATACACCGTCTTCCAGCTCGGGCGCCGCCGTTTAGCGCAGACACTCGCGCTCGCGCTCGGCGCGATGCTGGTCGGGTTCGAGATCCGTGCGTGGTACGACATGAGCCTCGAGCGGCAAGAGGCGACCGCGCGCTGCGAAGCCAAAGCCGGCGTACTGGTTCGACGCCACATCCGGGGCGAGCTGGTGTGTCTCGCGCTGGTGACGCCGCCGGATCCGGAAGCGTCCGAGCGACCGCTGAGCGAGCTCGCCGAGTAAGATCCAAGCAAAGATCCGCTTGAAATACGAGGAAGCAGTCGAGGCGCTGAGTCTTCAGCCCGGCGACTCAATCTGCCGAGAACTTCCGGGTCTCGCGAGCTTCCACCCTTACTCGAGGATGAACAGGCGCTCGAAGCCGCGACCCCGCGAGCCGTAGGCAGCGACCGCGCGAGCCCTGTGGCCCGTGAACAGCGACGACCAGCCAGGTGGGCCGGAGGCAGGGTCCGCGCGTGCCCGGGGGGCCGGGGCCGCGCCACCGCTAGAGCGGGGGGGC
>JAICQQ010000433.1 GCA_025937785.1 Polyangiaceae bacterium | reverse complement strand
CCTAGAACCCGAGCGCTACGTACCAGCGGTGCTGCGAATCCTGGGACGAGAACACGCCGAGTTGGTAAGCATAATTGAAGCGAAGCGCCCCGATCTGCGGCGTGACGCCGATCATCGGCATCCAGCTCCAGTCGGTGTCGCGGCGGACCTGCTTCTCGATCTCGGGACCTTGGTCGATCAGACTCAGGCGCGTGTCGTAGATGCGATCATAAAACAGTCCCGCGCCGACCTGGACGCTCAATTGGATCAACGAGTCGATCAGGAAGTAGCCGAGTTCGACCTCGCTGGAGAAACGCCGCAAGTCGCGTTCGGTGACCTCCGGCTCCGGCGGTGCGAAGTTACCGTCGAGGAACGCAAACCTGAGTCGCAACGGGAAGTCGATCCAGAAGCGGATACCGGCACCGAACATGAAGCCAGAAACCTCGCCATCCTCGACATGGTTGGTGGCCCAGCCCAGCTCCACGGAATCCGGGCTCACGGGGCTGATCGGTGGTGGCGTCATGCCAATCTTCGCGGTCAGCTCGGAGAGCCGCTGGATACGGGTCACCAGCCCGATGCCGTCGGCTTCTGCGACGCGCGCGCTGATCACACCGAGCACGGTGCCGTCGGGCGCCAACAGCGGTCCGCCCGAGTTGCCGGGGTTCACCGGGGCATCCGTTTGGATCCAGGACTCGGAGACGGCGCCCACGATGCCCTGGGTGAGGCTCCAGTTCAGCAGACCTTCGAGCTGCGGCAACAAGCGCGACAGATCCGAGTAGGGGTGACCGAGCACAGCGACCTTCATCCCCACGTTGACGTTGCCCTGATGCGGCGTGAGCAGCGGTCGCTCGGGAAGGTCGCCGGTGACTTGGAGAATGGCCAGATCGAAACGCGTGTCCCAGGCGACGACGCGGGCGGGCTGGCGCACGCGCTCGTCGATCGCGATTTCGATGGATCGGGCGTCTTGAATCACGTGAAAGGCGGTGGCGACGTAGCCCGGTGCGAAGAAAAAGAACCCCGTGCCCACGCCGATGTCCGTCTCGATGCGTACGACCGACTGGCGCGCGCGCGCATACAGCGACGCTAGCCAGTCTTCGCTGGGGAGGTCCGAGGGCATCGCAGGTGCCGGCACCGGAGCCGGTACTGACGCTGCCGCTTCGACGGGAGCTGTTTCAGTGGCGGGCTGGGCGCGCGCTACACCCGTCCGGCCCGAGACCAGCACGAGCGCTGCGACGAGGACGAGCAGCGCGCGCGGCGAGAGGAGGCGAAGGTGGGTGCGGGTCGCCTGTGTCGATGGGCCCCGCGGTGTCACGGTTCGTGGAGTCAAGACCGGCACTCTAACGTCCCTCCGCTGGGCCGTCATCAGCAACCGCGCGTGCGCGCACCGGGCGTCGGGTTGACCTCGCAGCATGCGTCGGCTAGCACCATGAGGGAACGTGCCGTGAGGGCGTCATGTCGGACGAACCCATCGACTCCATCAACTATCAACGCTGCGTTCCGAAGGGCCTCGAGCTGTGCGGGGTCGACAAACTCTTCTTGCAGATTCACGACGCCAGCTTTCCCGCGTTTGCCGACGAGGACACGCGGCGCGGCAGCCCCTACACGGCCGGCGCCGCGCGCTTTCTCGCACAACTGCGCCGCCTCGGCTTCAATGGTGTCCAGCTCGGTCCACAAGGCGCCACCTCGGCCACGAATCCGTCGCCTTACGACGGCACCATCTTCTCCAGGAATCCGCTCTCGCTCGCGCTGCAGCCGCTGTTCGAGCAGGGGCTACTCGAACAGCGGCAACTCGAAGAGCTGTTGATCGAGCGACCCGGCAAGCGCGATCGCGTCAACTACGCTTTTGCGCACGGCGTGGCCGAGCGTGCGCTCGCCGCGGTGCACTCGAACTTCGTACGGGGCGCGCCGGGCTTCGCCGGCGTGGCCGAGCGCGTCGCCGAGTTCCGCCGGCGGCACGCGCACTGGCTCGATCGCGACCTGGCGTACGCCGTGCTGTTCGAGCGCTACGGCAGGCAGAGCTGGCGCGGCTGGCGCGCCGCGGACGGTGCGGCGCATTCCGATCAGCACCTGTTCTCGGGCGCTCTCGCGGCGGAGGAACCGGAGCTCGTGGCCCCCGTGCTCGCTTCGGCATCAAAGCTGGTAGAGCGTGAGGCGCTCGGGCAATGGCTGCTCTCGGAACAGCACACCGCACTCCGGAGCTACTGTCGCTCGCTCGGGCTGAAGCTGTACGCGGACTTGCAGATTGGTGTGTCCGACCAGGATGCGTGGGCCTATCGAGCCCTGTTTCTGCGCAACTACCGGATGGGGGCGCCGCCGAGCCGGACCAATCCGGAGGGGCAACCCTGGGGTTTTTGTGTGCTCGATCCCGGCGCGTACCTGGACGCCGATGGAGACCCCGGGCCAGCGATCCGGTTCGTCGAGCGCCGTCTCAGAAAGATCTATTCGGAGTACGACGGGGTGCGGGTCGATCACCCGCACGGCTGGGTGTGCCCCTGGGTGTATCGGGCCGATCTGTCCGACCCGTTCGCAGCGGTGCGCGGCGGCGCGCGTCTGTTCGCGTCGCCGAACCTCCCGGATCACCCCGAGCTCGCGCAGTATTCGATCGTCACTTCCGAGCAGATCAACCCCGCCGTGCCACGCCACGCCGACAACTGGGTGACCGCGCTGTCGCCCGACCAGGTCGACCGCTATCAGCGAGTGTTCACGCGCTTGGTGAGCCCCGATGGCGCATCCCGACAACAGCTCGACCTGGTGTGCGAAGTGCTCAGCACCTTACCATTCCCATTGAAATGCGTGCTCGATCGCTTCGGGCTCGGGCGCTTTCGCGTGCTGCAAAAGGTCAGGCCGGACAATCCGCTCGACGTGTATCGTAGCGAAAACGCGGAGCCCGTGGACTGGATCATGCTGGGCAATCACGACACGCCCACCATCTGGCAGCTCGCTGAACACTGGGTCAAGAGCGGCGAATCCAAGGCGCGCGCCGGCGATCTCAGTCTGCGGCTGGCTCCCACCCCGGGCGATCGAGACTGGGTGCAGCGCCACGCCTCCGATCCGGGTAGGCTGGTGCACGCGTTGTTCGCCGATCTGCTGATCAGCCCCGCGCGCAGCATCATGGTGTTCTTTGCGGACGTGCTCGGGCTGACCGAGCAATACAACGTGCCCGGTACGGTCAACGACACGAATTGGAGCATGCGAGTCCCCACCAGCTACGGCCGTGCCTACGTCGGCAAGCTCGCGAACGATCGCGCACTCAGTCTGCCGCTGGCTCTCGGCATCGCGCTGCGCTCACCCCGCATGCCCGGCGTGCACGCCGATCTGATCCGCAGCATCGACACCGAAGCCGAGCGGCTGCGAGCCGTGGGCGCAGCTTACGCCGAAGAGCCTTCCCGGTAGGTGGCACGTTCGTAAGCGACGCAAACGACCTTGACGGAAGCGCGCTTGAGCGTATACTAAAGAACTCACCGAAGAGCTGCGACAGGCGCGACCCCATGTGCATCTCGCGGGCCACACTCAAGGGATCCCCCGTTGCATTCGTGCGTTGGCGCGCTGCACGGGCCACATGGCTCGCGCGGTCGGCGCCTACGGGCCACATGGCTCGTGCGTTGGCGCGCTGCACGGGCCACATGGCTCGCGCGGTCGGCGCCTACGGGCCACATGGCTCGTGCGTTGGCGCGCTGCACGGGCCACATGGCTCGCGTGG
>JAICQQ010000288.1 GCA_025937785.1 Polyangiaceae bacterium | reverse complement strand
GCGAACGAAGCGCGCTCCTGGCTCCTGACTCCGACCTCTTGACACGGAACTCTCAAGGCCAGGCGTGGTACAGCGGAAGCCCGCTTGGAGCCGGAAAGAACGCGACGTTCGCGGTATTTCCGATACCTGCTCCGCTCAGGATCACTTCCGGGAGCGTCGGGTCTCCGGCGGTGGTGTTAACGAGCAGATCGGCGGGCGCGATGCGGGCGACCCGACCGGCAGCGTACGAGATCCAGAGACCGCCTTCGCCGTCGAACGCAGGACGATTGAGCAGCGCGGACACGGAAAGCACCAAGCTCGACGCGGAGACTACACTGCGCTCGCCGCCGTCGGCGAGATCGGAGGCGGCCAGTTGCGCCACGAAATTGCCTCCGAAATCGGTGACCCACAGGTTACCGCTGGTATCGAACGTCAAGTAATCGACGCTGATGTCCTGAGTGTCGGTTGCGTTGCGCACGCTGAGGGTGGCGTCCGGCGCTTCCGAGTCCGACGCATCCAACCGGTCGGCGTCATAGCGCACGGCTGCGCCATCGCTCGCGACCCAAAGGTTGCCCACGGTATCGAAGGCGACATCGCGGTTCTCGCTGACATTGCCCAACACGATAGTGGGCGCGCGAGTTCCGGAGGATGCGAGTTCGTCGGCCGTTAGCCGATAAATTTTGCCACCGCAGGCGCTCACCCAAAGTTGACCCGTACCGTCGAACGCGATGGCGCGAATGGCGGGCAGGCAGCCGAGATCATCGATGACGATCTCGCGATCGGGCTCGAGATCACCGGACTCACCAAGCTCGCCAGCCGGGTAGCGGAGCAGGTGCGGCTCCGCGACCGTGGCGCCGACGACCCACAGGTGTCCGCTGCGCTCGAATGCGAGATCAGTTCCGCCGGGAATGGTCAATGCCACGGTGGCAACATCTTCATTGCTGTCCGTGAGGAGGTCCGACGCGAAGCCTTGCACTCGAGCGTCGTCGTCGCTGAGGATCCAGAGCTTGTTACTCGGCGGGACCATCGTGTATTCGACCTCGAGCGCGGCTTCGCTGTCAGCCGCTACACACACGCTCACCTCGGGGCCCGGGCGGTACAGCGTGCGTACGATGGGATCGTCGTCGAGTACCTCGGATCCCGACGCCGTGTAGCCACCGGTGGCGATCTCCGACAAGAGCTCGGAGCTGTGTAGCTCTTCGTCCCCAGAAGGGCCGCTCAGCGTCACGTCAGCCTCCACGCCCTCGGGCAACCCGAGGATGGTCAGGGCCAAGTTGCCCTGCTCACCCTCGCTGCATGCAGAGCCGGCGGCTCCCGCATCGCCTGCACCACCAGCGGTCCCTCCACTGCCGGTCGAGGGGCTACCTGTTTCACCAGCGCTACCCCCCGTGCTCGGGCTGCCCGCCCCCCCGCCAGTACCACCAGAACCGCCAGGTTCCGCTGCATCATCGCTGCTGCAAGCTGCGGACACGCAGACCGCGCCAGAAAGGGCCGCAAGTCCGACAACGCGCCAAGGAGAAACATAGAAGGTACTTCGTTTCATGGGGGCGCGAGGTTAACCGGAACAGCGAGGTCATCCAAGCGGGCACTGGTGCTCGCGAGCTCCCGCACCAGGCTTGGTCCCCAGTGTTGCGCTCCGCGTTGCGCTCCACCTTCCGCCAGCGACGCCGCAGGTATTCGCGCGGGCAGCCCCCTGGCAGGAAAGTCGGAGCACGAGCGGCAGATAACGCGGGCGGCCTCAGGTCCGGTTCAGCCCGCGTTGCCTGGTTCTCGGGTTGGTCGGATCCACGGCAGATGGACACCGCTGCAGTCGGCCCTGCTTGATGCTCTTTTGCGTGAAACGGGAGTTTTTTCTGTCCGGTGGCGGAGCGCCCGTCGGGTTTCGTTCAACAACCTCGAACAATCACTTTCTGCAACAAATTGGGGACTCTTCCGACAAACACTTCATTGAAGCGGTGCAGTCGAAATGAAGCAATCGTCATGGCGCAAGGTCGGCCTGTCCGGAGCCATCAGCGCTGGTGCGCTGCTACTCGCGTGTACGAGCAAAATCGAGGGACCCCAAGGGGGAGAGGGGCCCAGCGGGGTGGTTGGCGGGGGCGGGGCCGCATCCAGCTCCACCTCCGGCTCCGGCACTCAAGGCGTGAGTGGCGGTTCCTCGGTGACGGGCAGTGTCGATGGTTCCGTGGGCAGCTCGACTGGGAGCGGTGGCACGGGGACGATTACTGAAGGGCCGCCGCCTTTCCAGCCAGCGCCCGGGATGCTGCGCCGCTTGACCGGAGCGCAGTTCAAGAACGCCGTGAGCGACGTGTTCGGTGTCGCGGTCCTCGGAGATCTCGATGCGGACGACTGGACGGGAGGGTTTGCGGCCATCGGAGCCGCAAGCGTCGTCACGTCGGAACTTGGCGTGGAACAATATCACACGGCCGTCGAAGACGCAGTAGACGAGGCGTTTGCGGACGACGCGAGGCGCGCGGCCTTGATCGGGTGCGAGCCCACGACCACCCCTGGCGACGCCTGCCTGCGCGGTTTCGTCGAACGCATGGGGCGCAGGGCATGGCGCCGCCCGCTCGACGCTGCCGAAGTCGACCGACATGTGGGCGTTGCCGAAAGCGCTGCGACGGACTTCGAGAGCGCGATCGAGGGAGCCCGCTGGGCAACCATCGCACTGTTCACGTCCCCCAACTTCCTGTACCGCCCGGAACTCGGAGCGCCGACTACGAGTGGGGCGCTCGAGTATACAGGCTACGAGATGGCGTCGCGCCTGGCGTTTCTGATCTGGAACAGCTTACCCGACGAGGCGCTGCTCGACGCGGCAGCGAATGGAGTGCTCGAGACCCCCGACGGTCTTCGTTCCGAGACCACTCGCCTGCTCGACGCAGCAGCTGGGCGAGCAGCGGTGGGCGAGTTCGCCGAACAGTACATGCGACTCGATCGAGTCCTCACTCAAGCCAAGGACGCCGGTTTGTTCCCGGAGTATGGCCCCGCGCTGCAGGCCGGGATGGTTCGCGACATGCGAGCCACGTGGGAGGCGATTGCGTTCGACGACCAAACGAGCGCGCTCGAGCTGTTCTCGACCACGAAGGTCGTGGCGAACGCGGAGCTCGCACAGCTCTACGGGCTCGATGCCAACGGCCTCGACTCTGACACGTTCCAGGTCCTCTCGTTGCCTGCAGACAGTCCGCGTCTGGGAATTCTCGGGAAAGCCGGCTTCCTGTCACAGTTCGCAAATCAAAAGGAAGGCTCCCCCACGCTGCGTGGCAAGTTCATGTCCGAAGCTTTCATGTGCAAGCCCATCGATCCACCGCCCGGCGATGTAGATGTAACCTTGGACGAGTCGCCTGCGGACCAACCTCAAACGAAGCGCGAAAAACTCGAGCAGCACCGCGCCGTTGCCGTATGCGCTCAGTGCCACTCGCTCATGGACCCGCTCGGGTTGCCGCTCGAAACCTTCGATGCAATCGGTCGCTACAGAACGACCGAGGCTGGGCTCACGATCGACCCAAGCGGCGAGTTCGCCGGCGAACCGGTTGCCGATGCGCGCGCTCTGGGGTTTGCCGTCGCTTCCAACCTGTCTGTCGCCGAGTGCATGGTTCGAAAGTACTATTCCTACGCAGCGGGCCACGAAGAACGAGACGTTGATGGGAGTGTGCTGCATTCGCTCGCGGCTTCGTTTCAGGCCTCGGGGTACCAGCTGCGCCAGTTGGTTCTCGACGTCGTAACCCACGATGCTTTCTCGTCGGTGGCACCACAACCCTAAGGGCACCTAGCTTCATGACCAGCAAAGCTTTGAATCGACGAACCGTTCTCAGGGGCATGTTGGCCACCGGTGCGGGTGTGACCGTTTCGCTTCCGCTTCTAGATTGCATGTTGAACGGCAATGGCACTGCCCTTGCACAAACCGGCACGCCCCTCTCACCCCTCTACGTCACCTGGTTCTTCGGGAACGGGACGTTGCCCGGTCTGTGGAAACCCGCGGCGACAGGCGTCGGCACCCAATGGGCTCTGAGCCCCCAGCTTCAGCCCCTCGCTGACTTCAAGAGCGATCTCACGGTCGTCAGTGGTCTCGAGAACAGAGTCGTGGTCATCCCGGAGCACCCGTCGGGGTCCGCGGGTGCCACCACTGGCGCCCCGCTCAGCGGGAACGCCGTGCGCGCCAAGTCCATCGACCAAGTCGTCGCGGACTTGATCTCCACTGGTGCACCGTTTCGCTCGCTCGAGCTGGGCGTGACCCCGGCGACACCGGGCGGCCCCGAGCACTCGTTACACACCGTCTCACACAGCGGACCGAACGCTCGCAACAACCCAGAGTTCGACCCGAGAGCGGTGTTCGATCGCTTGTTCATGGACACTTCCGGTCCCAACCCAGATGCAGAAGCGGAGGAGCAGGCCGCCAAACTAGCCCGGGCGCGTACGAGCGTACTGGATGCCATCGAACAGGACGGCACGAGCCTGCAACTACGACTCGGATCGGCGGATCGCGCGCGTGTCGAGGCGCACCTCGAGGCAATCCGCGCTATCGAGCGCCGGATCGAGACGATACCCGGTGAGGAGCCGGTGGCGGTCGAATGCGGCAGCCTGACACCCCCGACGGTAGGCCCGGACATGCAGAGCGAAGCCCCTCCGGAAGTGAACAGCGCCATGGCGGAGCTTGCCACCCTAGCCCTCGCTTGCGAGAAGACGCGTGTCTTGACATTCATGTTCTCGCTGCCCGCCGCACACGTGTACTACCGGCACCTCGCTTCGAACATGAACGATGATTTTCACGACACGATCTGCCATGGCGACGAAGGAGACGAATCCAGTCAGGCGCGCGTCGACACGGGCGTCTTGTACACCATGCAGTGCTTGGGCGAGTTCTTGACGAACCTCAAGAACACCCCACACGGCAGCACGAACCTGCTCGACAGCACGCTGGTGTACGTCACATCCGACACCGCCTGGGGCAAGATCCACACCAATGCCGAATGGCCCGTGCTCTTCGTCGGGAAAGCCGGGGGGCGATTGCGTGGCGATGAACACCACAACTTCCAAGGTGACAACCTCAGCAAGGCGCTGCTCACGGCAGCTCGAATCATGGGGTCGACGGCGACCGAGATCGGAATGGACGCGGGGCGGGTCACGGAACCACTCGCGGGCGTGCAGGCCTAGACGCGCTGGGGTGGCAGTTCGGGCTCACGTCCGCCCCGCGCTTCCTCGCTGCGGGCTCATTCCGCGCAGGCACACTTCCGGTCGAGGTTCTGGGGTAGGGTGACGGCGCTCACTGCCGGCGGCGCCCTTCGCACAGGGCACGCTCGGACACCTCCGAGGCTGGATCTACGGCCAGACCTGGAGGGAAGCCCCCGAAAGCGGCCTCATCCGCAACAACAGCTTCCGCCCCGCCATGACCTGGCTGATGCAAAGAGCTCGGGCGCCCCACGAATTGAGACAAGCGAGTCCGCTGGCTCGGCGTTCAGCCAAACGTTATAGTCTCCATCGTGGTCTCGGAGCGCGCACGACAACTCGATCTCGGATCCGCCATCAGCCTCGAGGCGTGGGCGGAGCTGCCTGAAGACGCTGAAGGGGAGGTCGTCGACGGCCTGCTCGTCGAGGACGAGATGACGGACTTCGTACACGAGGTCGTGGTCGGTTTTTTCATCGAGCTGTTCAGGGTCTGGGCACGTGCCCGGGGCGGCTTGGTGGCTGGCTCGGAAGCACGCTTCGCGGTCGCGCCCGCTCGCGGCCGCAAGGCTGATCTCTGCATCTATTTCCAAGGGGACCCACGGCCACCTGCGCGCGGCATCGTGACCGTACCGCCCGCGGTCGTGGTCGAGGTCGTCTCACCGAGGCCGCGCGACGCCCGGCGCGATCGCGTCGACAAGATCGAGGAGTATGCGAACTTTGGTGTTCGGTACTACTGGATCGTCGATCCCCAGCTTCGCACGTTGGAAGTCTACGAGCGGGGCGCCGACGGTCGATACGTACGGGCGCTGAGCGCCACTTCCGGAAACCTCGAGCAAGTCCCTGGGTGCCCGGACTTGGCGGTGGATCTCGACCGGCTCTGGGCTGAGCTCGACGAACTCGAAGCGCCTGCGTAAGCAGCTAGGGAGAGCATCGGTTCGTAAAGCACAGGTCTGGGGTTCCAATCCCACGGTGGCTCCAAGCGATGACCGCAGTTAGGCGAGTTCGGGGACGGGTCTCGGCGGTGGTGTCGTGCGTGCGGGCAGCAAGCAACTCGACGCTGCACGGCTTCGTTGCCGGCGCCAGATCCGAGATGAACGAGCACCGATTCCGGTCAGAGCTCGGTGGGCAGCGGTATCAGAGCGCGCCGGGCGCGGTTGTTTGCGGCGGCACTGCCCGGACGACGTCACGGTTCGGCTGGGCGAGTTTGCGTTTGCATTCGAGGAGGCGCTCTACATCCGCGGCCTCCCAAAGGACGTAGGGAGTCAGGGTGGTCATGACGCCGGTGTTCGCGCCCCCGGACGGCGGAAAGCCCGAGAGCACGACGACTTGCTGGTCGCGCACCATCAGGGTCGTTTGGGCGCCGCACGCTGGCGGGACATGCACGGCGTCGGGTTTCACGCCAGCGGGTTGCATTCGTAGCTCCACGCTGACCGTCACGGGGGATCGTTCGGTGACGTGAGGTGTTACAATGATGTCCCAGCGCTGGCCCGCCGGACATTCGCTGGCTGCGGTCGGCGGCTCGAACTCCCCCGGGAAGGTCTCGCGCCCGCCGTCAGTCGCGATCAGGTGGCGCACAGTGATTGCCTTCCAGCGGGGATCCGCGAGCATTTGCGAGAACGTGCGCGGGGGTGTTGCGGTTTGTCCCGCAGTGGGGGGCGGCTGTTGAATCGCGGCCACGTCGCCTTCGAGGGTCGCGAGCTCGACGAAGATGCGCGGAGGCGACGATGACGTTTGCGGCGGAGTGGAAAGCGCGCAGCGTTCGCCGAGCATGGGTCCCGTGGACGGTGCGTTCTTGGGTGCCGTTTCGAGCGGTGCCTCGTGCGCGCAGCCCGCGAGCCAGAGTCCCACGACCAGACCGCGCCTTCGACCAATCACCGTTGCATCTCCAGCGGAGAGTTCTAACGCGCCTGACTGCATCCCGCAAGGCTGCCGGCGTGCTCGAGCCGCGGTCGCTGGTCTCGCTGCGCGTCAGAGATCTGCACGCAGACTGCTCAGGACTACCCGGTAGACATTGCTCTCGCCGACACGAACGGCGATGTTCTCGATGATCGTGATGCGCTTGGATCTGCCCGACGCGGAGTGATTCTACTGCGCCCGCGCGGCGGAACGCCGCATCAGCGGCGCGTGCGGCAGTTCCGAAGCGGGTGCGTGCGAGCATGCGCACATGCTCCTACCAAATTCGGCGCACGATTCACGCTGTGTGCAGCCATTGGCGCGAAGCCTGATAGCGTGCATTCATGAGACGAGTGTTTGCGCTAGGGATGTGGCTGTGTTTGACGTGGGCGGCAACGGGCGGCAGGGCGCAGGCCACGCCCGCAGATGTACAAGGACTCGATCGCGAGACTACGCAAGCCTGCTGCAAGATCTGCCGCAAGGGCAAGGCGTGCGGGAATAGCTGCATCTCGCGCGAGAAGCAGTGCCATCAGCCGCCGGGCTGTGCCTGCGACGGGTAAGCTCGTCAATGGGGGGGAAGGGAAACCTCCATCAGATCCTTGCCTACGATGATGCGCCCGGTGAAGTGCTTCGCGACTCCTTGGGTCCACATGTCGTCGGTGATACTCGGATCGTCACCCGGAACGAGATGGCTCAAGACCAATGTCTTGACCCGCGCCGCCGCGGCGATTTTGCCAACGTCTTCGGGCACGGTGTGGCTGGCGATGAGGTGCTCGCGCAGGGCGGCTGGATTGGGAACCCGCTTGAGGAGCTTTTCAATGCCGCCGAGATGCATGACTTCGTGCACGAGGACGTCGGCATCCTTGGCAAACTCCGCGAGTTTGGGAGCATAGGTGGTATCTCCGGAGATCACGATGGAGGCGTCCTTCGTCTCGAAGCGGTAGGCGTAGGCCTGTTCGATTGGAGGGTGGGGGACCCGCGCTGCAGTCACCTTCACGTCCGGGTTCTGGAACACCATGCCGGGCTCGGCTAAGTCGCGGGAAACCACGAGCTTGCGCAGGTCGGGGCGTCCTTCGTCGGCCATGCGCGTCTGGATGTCGAGCTGCATGTACGCGAGAAAGTCGGTGATCATCTTCGCGGTGCCGGGGGGACCGTAGACATCGACCTGGGTGCGAAGCCCCGTGGCCCAGCCGTTGTAAACGAGCGGGCCCAGCTCGATCATGTGATCGGAATGGTGATGCGTGACGAACACGTGGCGAACGGTGTTCAGGGCGACCTTTGCGCCAACCAGTTGGCTGGAGGTGCCGTAGCCGCAGTCGATGATGTACGGAACGCCGTTGACGAGGATCAGCGTCGACGTGCTCGTTGGCGTTCCGGGGGGGCCGACGCGTGGGCCCCCCTTGGTGCCGAGGAGGATGAGCCGCGTGCCCGCGGTGTGAGGGACTGCGCTGGCGGCGACCGCGGCAGAGCCCGGGGGTGAGGGGAGCTTCGTCGCGGCAGCCGAAGCGGGGCCTGAGACGGCTCGCTCGCTGTTGTCGCGCTCCGCGCGGCAGCTAGCCAGTCCAAGGGACAGCGCTAGTCCGAGAGCGCTGAACTTCCACCGGCGGCGGTCGACTTGACGAGGGACGAGTCTACTGGAGCAAGCCATCGAGACAGCACTCCTTCGGGCAAACGCCTGTGATGGCACCAACATCTACTATAGTAGATGTTGGCTGTCGACGCCGATCGGGGGCGGCCCACGTGCCTGGGGAGCCCGAGCCGAATCAGCCATGGTCATGGGGCCTTGGCGAGTACGGGCCGCGCGGCTCGCGTCCACCCTGGGCAACTGGCCTGATCGACGTGGCGCCTCGGGGCGAACCGCCGGGCGCCACGCCGTGAACTCAGGCAAGCCTGTCGAGGCGTGCGCGCTTCAACAGGTGCACGCCCGGCATGCGCTCGAACAGGCGCAGGCTGGCCCACACTGACAGGCGCTGCCGCAGCAGCAACCGCGTTCTGCCGACTCGTTGTTGGGCTGCGGTGCGCACGGGCACCCAGCGTCGTTGCCTCGGTTACCGCTGGTGCTGGCTCGATTCACGTTCTGGCTCTGCTTGTTCATGGTGATTGCTCTCCTG
>JAICQQ010000358.1 GCA_025937785.1 Polyangiaceae bacterium | reverse complement strand
TGATACTGCTCGATCAGAGCTCGGGTACGCTCCGGGTCTCGCTGGATCAGATCCGTGCGCTCTTCAGGGTCGGTTTTCAGGTCGAAGCGCATGAAGTACCGGTCGTCGCCGAAAGCAATGAGCTTGTCGGTATCCTGGATCAGCGCTCGCCTGCGGTCCTGCAACGTGTCCCTGGGCAAGTCGGCGATCACTGGCCGGGCCTCGGGCGTTAGCCCGTACAGCTCGGGGACCAAGGATTTGCCGGCGAGGCTCTGCGGCGCGCGGATGCCCATGAGCTCGAGGATGGTGGGTGCCAGGTCGATGTGGCTCCTGGGGGTGTCTACGCGCCTCGCGTGCGCCCCCGGCGCGTAGATCAAGAGCGGCACGTGAATCACGTCCTCCCACAACTCGTAACCATGTTTGTACAGGTTGTGTGCGCCGAACGACTCGCCATGGTCCGCCGAGATGATCACGGCGGTGTGTTTGCCCCAAGGCTGCGCGAGCACCCAGTCGACCAACTTACCCACCCAGGCATCCGTGAAGCGGACCTCTTGGTCGTAGACGTCGCGCGGCTCGTGGCCCCAGTTCGGTCCCGCTTCGTGCGGCAGGTACGGCGCGTGCGGGTCCATATAGTGGAAGTAGGCGAAGAAACGGCGCTCGGGCTTGGAGAGCGCCTCGCCGCTCAACATCTCGATCGCGAGCTCGGTCATGCGCTCGCTCTGGACGTTGTCTTTGTCCATGTTGTTGAGCTTGGTTCCTGACAGCTGCCGGAAGTCATGGAAGCCCTGGGCGATGCCGGTTTCTTTGACGAAATAGGCATGCGAGTGCGCGCTCAAGGTGTGGTGCCCCGCCGCGGCGGCGAGCTCGCTGACGAGCACGTTCTCGGGACCGTAGACGGTGAAGTAGTCCCCGCTGCGCGCCATCTCGCTCGGATAGCGACCCGCCAAGAGCGGCCCCACCGAGCGCGCCGTTGCGCTGGAAATGGAGTAGGCCCGCGTGTAACTGACAGCGCGCTTTTCGAAGCCCGTGAGCCAGGGCGCGATGTCGCGCTGATAGCCGAGCCAGGGCATCTCGTCGTGCAACCCGTCGATCAGAATCAAGACCACGTTGAGCGGCTGCTCCGGGTCGAGCAGCAGCGCAGGCCCCGGCGCCTCGACTGGCTCGGTCTTCTCGATCGGACGACTTTCCGAACGCCGCTCGGCGCTCGAAGCGGTGGTGCAGCCAGGGACAGCGCTGCACGCGCACAGCATCGCCCCGCACCAAAGCGCCGACAGTCGGAGGAAGAGAGCTTCCGTTCTCATGCGATCTGCGATCTCGTCAAACCCGGCCTCGCACTCAATAGCGCTGCCCCGGGGGCGCGCCCTTGAGCGTTGCCCCGCCGACGACGGGGACGACCGGAATCATAGCTGATGTTTCGGCATACACCTGCTTCATCCGCTCGAATTGCTCGGGTTCGGTTTTCGCCAGGTCGTGCTCCTCGTTCGGATCCTTTTCGAGATTATAGAGTTGGAACGAGCGGTCATCGCCAAATCCGATGACCTTGTAACCGCTCGTGTCGATCACAGCGCGGCGCCGATCCATGAGGTCGGAGCGTGCGAGATCCGACACCACGACGCGCGGTTCGATCGGCGCGCCAAACACCTCGGGGAGCAGGCTTTTCCCGCGGAACGGCGGTGTTTCGGGCAACCCCATCAAGGCAGCGATCGTCGGCGCGAGGTCGATGTGGCCGCGCCGTACGTTCGACGTGCGCGCCGGGGCGCCGGGCACGCACAAAATCAGCGGAACTTTGATGAGTGATTCCCAAAGTTCGTAAGCGTGGCGGAAATGGTTGTGCTCGCCGAAGCCCTCGCCGTGGTCGGCGGTGATGATCACCGCGGTGCGTTTGGCCCAAGGCTGGGTTTGCGTCCAATCGATCAACTCGCCGACCAGCTGGTCCGTGTAATGTATTTCATTGTCGTATCGGTCGCGCGGCTGATCGCCGAAGTCGGGGTGGCCCGCGTGTTTCTCGTAGGTATGGTGGGGATCCATGTAGTGGAAGTACGCAAAGAAGCGCTTCGTGTCGGGCAGTGTCGCGAGCTTCGGATCCCCGAGCATGTCTTTGGCGAGCTTGGTCAGGCGATCGCCGGTCACCGAGGTGACGGCCTTGATGTCGACGCCGCCGGGAATCAAGCGGTAGTCGTCGAAGCCCTGATTGTTGCCGAGCGCTGGCAGAAAGTATCCGTGTGCTTGCCCCGAGAGCGTGAAATGCCCGGCCGCTCGCGCGCGTTCACTGATGAAGAGGTTGTCGGCGTCGGGGTAGCGCGTGAAGAACATTCCGTCGCGCACCATGGCGCTCGGGTATTCGCCGACCAGCGCGGGCACCACGCTCTTCGCTGTATAGCTCGACAGTGAGTAGCCCTGCGTGTACGTCACGCAGCCCTTCTGGTAGCGCGTCAGCCACGGTGCGATGTCGCGCGGATAGCCGGTCCAGGGCATGTCGGCGCGCATGCTGTCGATCATGATCAAGATCACGTTGTAGGGCAGCGCGGGCTCGGGCGCCTTGGGCACCTTGGGCGCCGCAGAAGCCTGGGACGCCGCAGAAGCCTGGGTGAGCGCGCTCGCCGCTGCGGGCGGTTTCGTCGCCGACGCCAGCGTCGGTGGAGCCGCAGCTCCGGGGAGCTTGTCGGCGTCGGGCTTCGAGCAGGCGCCGAGCGCCCCCCACCCGAGCAACAGGGCGCGCAAGGCCATGAACGACGTGACCGTGCGTCGGCGAGGGAGGGTTCTCGAGCGTGCTGGGGTTTTGGCGGCTGTCATCTTCGGGCGGTCGGCCATGGTAGCCCAAGCGCCGCAGGGATCTCAAAAAGCCGGGGACCGCAGTGCTCCGCAGCGCTCATTTACGGAAACACTTCGAGAGCGGTTTCAACCGAGCTGGATCAAGTCGTGCGCCGCCCTGCGGATGTCCGCCTCGGAAAGCAGCACCAGATCCGCGGCCTGACCCAGCGGGATGAAGCTGTCCGCCGACGTCACGCGCCTCACCGTCGCGGCGAGGCCTAGGTCGACGAGGCCTGCCAAGAGTTCTTCGGACACGCTGCCCGTGTTGCGACATTCGTCCACCACGACGGCGCGAGGGATCTCCCTGACGTGCGCGGCGACGGCCGCGACGGGCAGCGGCTTCAGCCAACGCAGATCGAGCACGCGCGCCTTCACGCCAAACTCGCGCTCCAGGGCTCGACTGACGCGCAAGCACATGCGCAAGCCGTTGCCGTAGCTGATCAAGAGCAAATCGCGGGCATCGGGCTGGTACACGCGCGGCGCGTCGAGCGGGGCCGGCTCCGCCTCGAGCGGGGCGAGCCACGCGCCGTCGTCGGCGCCGTACAGGTGGCGTTCGTGGTAGAGCGCGATGGGCTCGATCAGGACGACCACCCGCCGCTCCGCGAGCGCGAGATCCCGAGCTTGGCTCAGCATGCCCAGCGCGTCGTCGGCCCGCGCCGGTACCCCCACCACGATGCCGGGGATGTCTCTGAGAACCGCGATCGAGTTGTCATTGTGAAAGTGGCCACCAAAGCCCTTCTGGAAAGCCAGGCCGGGGATGCGCACGATCATGGGGTTGTCGAAGGCGTCGTTCGAAAAGAAGCGCAGCGAAGCGGCTTCGCCTCGGAGCTGATCCTCAGCGTTGTGCAGGTAGGCGAGGTACTGGATCTCGGGGATCGGCAGCATCCCGAGCGTGGCGGTGCCCAGCGCGAGCCCCAGGATGGTTTGTTCGTCGAGCAGTGTGTTGAACACGCGAGCCGGGCCCGCGCGCTCGGCGAGGCCCTTGGTCACGCCGTACACGCCGCCCTTCTTGGCCACGTCTTCGCCGAAAAGGAGCGCTTCGGGGTGGCTGTCGAGCAGCTCGGCGAGGCCGGCGTTGAGCCCCTGGGCGAGCGTGCCGAGCGGCGCGCGCTCGTCGCTCGCCTGCGGGGCTCGCGTGGGTTCGCTCCCGGGCGTGAGTCCGCTCACGAGCGTGCGCCTGGGTTCGCCCGCGAGCGTGGGCGCGCCGGAGCCGAGCGGCGCCATCACGGCCGCTCGCGTCTGGAGCCCGGAGGCCGCGCGCGCCTGGTCGCCGGCGTGCGCCACGCGCTCCCGGGCCGCCTGGTTCAACGCCAGCACCTCGCCCGCGGTCAGCGCGCCCGCCTCGACGCTCGCGAGCGCGGCCGCGATCACGGGGTCCTTGGCTTCGGCGTCCTCGAGCTCTTCGCGCGTGCGGTACTGGTTGTCGACGTCGCTGCCCGCGTGCCCGAGCAGGCGCCGACACTCGAGGTGAAGCGCCGCGGGCCGCCGCTCGCGCCGACAGAAGGCCACGGCCTGCTCCGCCGCCGCATAGGCCCGGTCGAGGTGCCACATCTCGGCGTGGAAGTAGGCCAGGTGAGGCTGGCTCGAGAGCCGTAACCTGACCCAATCCGCGGGAGTGCGCACGCTGATGCCGAGCTGGTTGTCTTCGCACACGAACAAGAGCGGCAGCTTGAGGTTCTGATGCACCACCCACGAGGCTGCGTTGAGCGTGCCCTGCGCGGTGCTGTGGTTCAGGCTCGCATCGCCGAACCCCACCATGGCGATGGAGTCGGCGGGGGAGTCGCCGGTGAGCGCGCCGCTCGTGAGTCGCAAGCGTCGCGCGCGGTCGAGCCCGAACGCGAGCCCGAGCGCTCGCGGCAGCTGGGAGGCGATGGTGCTGGTCTGCGGCACGATGCCGAGCGGCTTGCTGCCGAAAGCTTTGTGTCGTCCCGAGCACAGCGGATCGGCCGCGGCGGCTACGAGCCCGAGGGCGATGTCGAGCACACCGTCGACGCTCGGGTCCTGCCGCGCGCGCTCGAGCTGGAGGGCCGCGCTGCGGTAATGTAGGATGCTGGGATCGGTCACGCGCGTGAGCCGCCCGAGCACCACGTTCGCCTCGTGGCCCGAGCTCGTGATGGTGTAGTGCCCCTTGCCCTCGTGTCGCAGCTGGTGGGCAAGCAGATCTAGGTGGCGCGCCAGCAGCATGGACTCGAGCAGCTCGCGCGAAAGCGACGGCGGGAGCGACCAGGCCGCTCGCGGTCGGAGTGCGTGTGCTCGGGTGTCGGCGGCGCGGGTGAGCTCGCGTTCGAAACGCGCCATGGCCGCTTGCAGCCGCTCGAACGACATCCTCGACAGGATAGCACCCGACGCGTTCCAGCGAGAAACGTCAGCGTTGTGTGAGCCCGTTTTTCGGGGAAAAGCGCTTCGTGAAGCGAGTGCGCCGGACCCGTGGGAGAGCGGCCCACGGCGCGCCCGAGCAGTCCAAATCTCGGCCAAACCCCCGGTGCGTGCCGCGCGTGGGCACCGCGGGCGCTTTCCGGTGACAATTTTCGGCAGCCCAGACCCACATTCGGGGCCGCGGTGGACTTCTCGACCCGGGTCATCTTCCGGCAGTTTGCCATTAATCTTCCCGTGACCGAATCCGTTACACCTGCTGGCACGCGGGCTGCATTGGTCAGCGGGCAGGTGACCGCGGGTAAGGTCACACGGCGCCTCAGGGCGCTGTCAACGGTCACCCGAAGATTCTGGTTTTCATCAACAGGAGACAACGACGCATGTTACGAAAGATTCGATCGAGCCGAGCCTTCACGCTTGTGGAGCTCATGATTGTGGTTGCTATCATCGGCCTTCTCGCGGCTCTGGCCATCTACGGCGTGCGTCGTTACATGACGAACTCGAAGACCGCGGAAGCCCGCCAAGCGATCGGCGCGATCTCGAAAGGTGCTCGCGCTGCGTTCGACGGCGAAGTGTGGGCCGACACCACGGTCATCGACAAGGGTACTTCTCGCGGCGGCGCTGGCGGCCAACTGTGCGCGGATGCGGGTGCTGTGCCCGGTGACATCGCGGACGTTGCTGGTCAGAAGTATCAGTCGGAGGACGCGGATTGGGAAGCGGGCGGTTGGCCTTGCTTGCGCTTCTCGATGAGCGGTCCGCAGTACTTCCAGTACGAGTACGACGAAACCGA
>JAICQQ010000384.1 GCA_025937785.1 Polyangiaceae bacterium | reverse complement strand
TATGCCGTCGGGTTCTCGATGGGCGGCGGCATGTCGCACTACCTCGCTTGCAACGCAGCCGACGTTTTTGCGGCGGTAGCGCCCGCGGCGTTCGATCTGCTGATCCCGGAAGAAATGCCTTGCGCTCCAGCGCGCCCCATCAGCGTCCTAGCCTTTCGAGGCACCAACGACACGACCGTGCCTTACGCAGGTGGTCTCGGCCCCTCCGGCCGCATCACCTTCTTGGGAGCCCAAGCAAGCTTCGAGCGCTGGGCGGAGCTCGACGGCTGCGCGGCGCCCCCGACGAGCGAAGGCGATTGCACCTATTACTCCGAATGTGAAGGGGGCACGCAGGTGGGCCTGTGCGTGGCCCAAGGCGGCGGTCACGCGACCGGCGACGCGAACCTCGGCTGGGAGTTCCTGAGTAAGTTCACTCTGCCTTAAAGCGAGCGGCGCGCGCGTCGCCGGTGGGCCCCGAAACCGAGCAACAGCAGCAGGCTCAGGAACGAGTCTGCGCCGTGGCGCAGCGCCGGGCCTCCCGTAACGGCGCACCCCCCGCTTTCGGAATCCTCGCTCGGGGGGGCGGGCGGCTCCACTTCGTCCTCGAGTGCGGTGTTGTCGATCTGTAAAAGGTAGCTGGTGAGATCGTTCCGCTCGGCGTCGGTCAGGCCGAGAGTCGCGCCGTGGCGGTCTTCGGGATTTTTGGCGGTGATGACATCGAGCAGCGTCGCTGCCGAACCATCGTGAAGATAGGGGGCCGTTTGCCAGACGCCGCGCAAGGTGGGCGTGTCGAGGCCGGTCAGCGGCTCTCCCAGCCGCTTTCCCGAGGTCGCTTGCAGCGTGCCGACGTCGTGCAGCGTGCCGCTGGGACTGTCCGTGAAATCGGGACCAGAATGGCATGCAGCACAGCCTGCGCGCTGGAACACTTCGCGCCCGCGCCAGCCCTCGCGCGTCAGATGGCCATCCGGCGCCCGGTACGGGCTCGGCGGCACGCGGTCGAGCGACGTGACATAGGCGGACAGTGCATCGAGCTCCGGGCTCAGGCCCGCTTTCGGATCGCCCAGCGTCATGTTCCGCGTGCCCTCGTTGAACGTCTCGTCAGGCAGGAAGCCGGAGCCGCCGAAGGCATTGCGAATGTCGTGCTCGAAGTCTTGGACCTCGTCGAAGTTGGCGCTCCAGTGCAGTCGCCCCTGCCCGGTGCCGCGCTTGCCGAGGAGCGAGGTGGTGTTGCGCAGACCTTCGCCGCGATCGGTGAAGTCCCAGACCTGCCCGTCTTCGAAGCCGTCCAGGTGGCACGCCGCGCAGCTGATGTAGCCATCGAGGCCCATGCGCAAGTCGGAAGCGTCGTAGAACACGACCTTACCCGCGAGCACCTGCTCCGGCAGCTTTTCTGCCGTCGAAAC
Source organism: Polyangiaceae bacterium (assembly GCA_025937785.1). Classification (GTDB taxonomy): domain Bacteria; phylum Myxococcota_A; class Polyangia; order Polyangiales; family Polyangiaceae; genus JAICQQ01. The sequence continues at coordinate 3,798 of JAICQQ010000384.1, read as the reverse complement.
CACGACCTCACCGATGCGGTCGAGGGAAAACCCGGTAGAAGCGAGCACGGAGCTGGCGTCGAGAATCACGACGCTGCGGGACAGGAAAGAGTTCACGTAGAGCCGGCCGGCGTCATCGAGCACCAAGCCGTCGGGGGCCTTGCCCAGCTCGAAGGCGCCGGCGACGATCTGTCGATCGTAGGCGTCGAGCACCTCGACGCCGTTGTTCCCGAGCAGCGCGACGAAAGCGTAGTCGCCGATTGGAGAGAACGTGAGGCTCAGACCGAGCGCGCGATTGTTCAGGTCGCTGCGCTCGTCCAGAAGCTCCTGATTGGTCCCCAGATCGACCAGCGAAACCACGGTGCGCACGCTGGTTTCGAAGGTAAGCGCCTGCCCGTCTCGCGCGGCGCCGCGCAGGACGTTGTCCTGCTTCGACGGAACCCACAGCGCGTAGCCGTCCGGGCTTGGAACCGCGGCGCGCAGATAGTTGGGCACGCCGCGGGCTGTCGCTTCCGTGTCGGGGCCCGGGTCGAGAGCCAACGGGAAGCGGCGGGTCAACTCCAGCGAATCCGCGGAGAGCTCTGCGACCTCACCGCCAGTCGGCGCGGAGATGAAACGGGTCACGAAGATCCGGCTCGAACTCGCGTCGACCGCGACGCCCGTCGACCACGGACCGGCCGAGGCGCGGCGCACCACCGTCCGCGTCGCGAGATCGATTTCGGCGACTTCACCCAGCGCCTGCAGCGCCACGTACGCCACGCCGCGCGCTCGGTTCATCACGATGCCGGAGGGGCGAGAGGCGGGCGGGAGCTCGCTGGTGGCGAGTGTCGTCCCGTCAGCGTCGAGCACGCTGACGCTTGCGTCATCCTGGTTGGTGACCCAGAGCGTTCCGTCGGGAGCGACTGCCAGCGATCGCGGGTGGCGGCCGACGGGCGCCTCGAAGAGCAGCTCGAGCGTTTCGGTGGAGAGGCAGCTGATCGTGTCGTTGTCGGCATTGACGTTGCAAACACGCGCGCGATCCGCGTGGTGCACGATGCTGGACGAAGCCTCGGGCGGCGTCGCGGGAAGCGCGCGGTGGATGGTCTGCAGAAAGCTGGCGCTGCGGGCACCGGTGCTGTCCTTGGCGACGACGATGACGGGGTAGTGCCCGGGTGCCTCGTAGACGTGCGTGACAGTGCTGGTGGTGCCGGGTTCCCCCTTCTGACCGTCGCCGAAGTCCCACGTGAACGTGATCTCGCCGGTGCCGACGGCCTGCGCCGAGAACTCGACGGAGGCCCCGACCGGGCTAGGCGGGTTGACGCCGACTTCCACTGTCACCGCGGCGGCATGCACCGCGACGAGGAAGCTGGCGGCGCCGGCTGCAATGGCGTACGCGCCGCGTTTCATGCGGGTCGCCGGCTCCGCCTCCGCCGCACGAGCGCGAGGGCGAACAGAGCAAGCCCCGCTAGATCGCGAGTGGATGTTCCTCCGAGGACGCCGATGCTGCAGCCCGAGTCTTTTGCCGCGGACTTGGCCGAGCCCCCTTGGCTGCCGCCAGCACCGATCGACACCGCCGAGTCGGACGTCGCCGCCATCGCGGAGCCAGTCGTGCTGACGGTCGCTGTCGGACCAGCGACCGTGGTCGTCGAGGTCCCCATCCCGGTGCCGCTGCTGCTGGTCGCTGCTGCGGTGTTCGAGGCTCCGCCCAGCGTGCCGCTGGTTTGCGCCGACGAGGTGGTGCTGCCGCCGTCGGTCGAGGCGGCGGTCGAACCACCTTCGCCTCCGGTGGTGGTGCTGCCCGAGGTCGTGGTGTCTTCAGGCGGGATCTCGATCGACGAGCCGGTCGAGAAGCGCAGCAGCACCTCTTCGGACAAGGCGTTGCCCGTGACGTCGCTGAGGCCGCCTGCGGGGAGCACGACTTCGTAGGTGGTATCGGCGGCGAGCGGGGCGCTCGGTCCGAAGGAGAGGGTGTTGAACGCGTAGGTGAAGATCCCGTCGAGCGCTTGGCCACCCGCAGGTCGGATGATGACGCTCTCTGACGAGACCGTCTCGGTGTCGATGTAGTCGGAGAACAACAGGCTCACGCGTGCCGACGGAAGCACGCCCAGGCTGCCGTCCTTGGGGAACGTCGACTGAACGGCGGGCGGAGTCATGTCGCGACCGTGCTGGTGGCAGAAGAACGCGCTGCCCGAGCCATGGTCGTTGCCGATGTAGATCAGGTTGCCCATCGGCGTCACCTGACCGTGGTCGGGATGATCGCGGCCCAGATCACCCTGACCCACCACCATCGGGTTCTGCTCGTCGGTCACGTCCAGCTTGATCACGTTGTTCTGTCTGCCGAGGAAGACGAAGTGGTCCTGCGCCGCAGCATACAGCTGATCTTCACCGATCATCGCGTCCTTGATCAGGGTGATGTCGGTGGGGTCGGTGAAAGAATGAGTGACGAAGTTACCGTCGCGCCCCGCGGAGTAGATGCGATCGTTGCCACCGACCACGATGGCGTACATGCGCGGCAAGTTCCCGACCCGCCCCAAGAGCGCTGGTTCGTCCGGGATCGAGATGTCGAGGATCGAGTATGCGCCTCCTTGATCCATGTTGCTGATCACCAGGTAGTCGCCGAGCGCAAACAGGGGACCGACGCGGAAGCCGCCCGTTTGGCTCGTCGGCACTTGAGTCAGGAGCTCCGGATTTTCCGGATCCGCCGCGTCCACGATGTAGATCCCCTGATTGCCCCCGGACACGTACAGATAGCGCCCCTGCCAGGTCGTCTGCCAAGCCACGTTCTCGTAATCGCCTCCGGCGACTCCTGGCAAATCGATGTTGCCGACGCGCTCGGCGGCGAGGGGATCGGTGAAGTCCCAGAACTGAATGCCGGAGATAGTCTGAATCGCGACGTACTGGCCGTCGTCGATGAGCGCGACTGGCAAGGAGTGCGCCTCGCGGAAGACATCGGTGTCCGCGTTCTCGTAGTGACGCACCTCCATCGGGGCCTTCGGATTGGAGACGTCGTAAATGCCAAGTTCGCCCGGCGGATGTCCGCTATCTGGCGCGAAGAGCGTCATGAAGTAGCCGCGAATGATCAGCGAAGCATTCGTGCCGTTCGGTCCACTGTTGTTTTCGATGAACGCGAACGGTTCGAAGTACTCGGCGTCACCGCAATCGAGGTTGCCCAACCCGGGACCGACCTGAGCGTTGGCAGCCTGGGGGAGTGCCAAGGCCGCGCAAAACGCAGCGCCAGCGTAGATAAACCGGGAATTTGTCGAGGTATTCATGTGAAAATATCGGTCGGAATCGATTCGACCGTGGTTGGAGTGTGCGCGCCCCCGTCCAAGAGCGGGAGATGCACTGCGGCGCCCCGGTCCCTGTAAGATTACACTCCGCCCCCGGCCGGGTGTGGGGGGAGCGGCTACTCGTCGGGCCGCCACTGCCACACCCGCAGCCAGTCGACCCGCATTTGCTGCGGATAATCTGCTGCATCCGGCCCCTGGTCGAGGCCTCCGATGGCCAGGTTCAGGCGCAGATGGAAGGGCTGCATGAACGGGTCGACGCCCTCGGGGGAATACAGGTCGTCGGGTGGTAGACCGAGTGTTCGCACGCGCACATCATCGATGAACCACTCGATCCGATCGGGCCCCCATTCGAGGGCATAGGTGTGATACGCCGAGGGATCTTCGACGGCAGCAGTGGCGTCGCCGGAGACCCCGTGCGTCACGCCGTCGAGAGCGTCGTCCCAGATGCCATAGCTCACCGTGCCGAGCACTTGCCCGGGGAGTTGGCTCTGTTGGTTGGCGACGGTCATGTCGCCCCAGGCCGGCCAGGTGCCGTCGTAACAGCTCGCCC
>JAICQQ010000197.1 GCA_025937785.1 Polyangiaceae bacterium | reverse complement strand
GACGGCGAGGACGATGGCAAGAGCGGCGGAGGCTGCTCGGTGAGCGGTGCGAACTCAGCCACTGGCGGAGATCTCGGGGCGCTGGGCGCACTTGGAGCCTTGATGCTCGGCTGGTTCCAGCGCCGACGGCGCGTGGTCGCGTAGCGGATTAATCAGGACGCAAACACGAGCTGGTGGCGCCGCTCAACGCGACGCCGCCAGCGCCCTTGGGGTTTCGCGAGCGGTTACCCGTAGCGGTTACCCGCAGCTGCCACCGTAGCTGCCGCCGTAACCGTAGCTGCCACCGTAGCCATAGCCGTCGCCGTAGCCGTCCTCGCCGGCCGCCCCCGCCATACCGCCTGCCGCAGGCGCACCGGCGCATCCACCGTTGCCCGAGCCACCCGCCGAGGTGCTGGTCGTCCCGCCTGCACCACCGCTGGTGACCGATGAGCTCCCGCCCGCGCCCCCCGAGCCCCCTGCGTTGCCGTTGGTCTCGCTCGTGACATTGCTCGTACCGCCGGAACCGCCGGAGCTACCCGGCAGCGAACCTCCCGCACCCACCGTACTGGTCACGGACGACGTCGTGGTGGAGTGAGCACCGCTCCCCGAACCGTCGTCGTCCCCGCTGCAGGCGGCGTTGGTCGCCAAGATGAGCGGGACGGCGGCACCGAAATGCCCAAGCTGTTTGAACTTCATCGCGACTCCTTACTTCACTCAAAGCTCCGCGTTCGACACGCGGTGACGGCACAGCCCCAGAACTGGGAAACTCCACAGAGGAGCGCGGCGAGTCTAACGGGCATCGCGCAGGGGATCACGCTTTTTCTGACACCCCCCATCCGGCCGAGCTTCCCTGCCACACTCAGCTCATGCGTGGGGCTCGCCTTCAATGTAGTTGTAACCGAGTTGCGCGTCGACGACCTGCCAAGTGTGTGCTGCCCAGCCGTAACCCGGAGCGCGATGCAGAACGCCCTCTGCCTTCATCGTGCGTAGCCGTCCGAGATACTCCAGAAACCCACGCCGCTGCGTCAATCGCTGCTGTGCGGACTGGGTCGCCGCCTTCCAGAAGGCACTCGCGTGCATCGAGCCGCCCTGATAGTAGTAGCTGATCAGGTCTTCCATTTCTTGCACGGCTCTCACGAAGTTGCCGTTGACCTGCTCAGCGGACACGCCATTCACGATGTAGTCGAAGATCAGTCGGTTAGCGCGCAGGTAGAGGAAGATCGAGTTGGCAATCAACGGCTCGAAGAACAACGCACGGTTGCCATTTTTGCAGATGCGCCCCGAGACCAACTGCTTCGCGTAGTACGAGGTGAGCACGTATTCGGTGTCGTAGTGAGCCGCGTCGAGCTTCGAGACGCCCAAAGAAGCCTGCATGTCCTGCAAGGCTGTTGCCTTGTCCGTCAGCTTTTGGCTGTACAAGTAGCCGTAGGTCTTCCAGCCGCGCAGCGGCACGCCGAACATCCAACCGTGTTCGGTCGCTATGTGGTCGGTAAACGGTTCGAAGTCGTAACCTTCGACCCGATGTACCAGGCAACGATCCAGCAAGGTGCAGTCACTGACTACGCAGTCGTCGAGGGTCTCAGGCGTGCCGCGGCAATCGACGACGTAGTCGAAATCGTGCTGACGACCGTCGATGATCAAGCTCGCCTTGTCGCCCGCGTCGACGATCCGCTCCACGTCGCCTTCGAGAGTGCGAAACTGGTCCGGCCAGAGCTTAGCTAGCCGTTCGAAGGCGAACTGCTTCAAGTTGCGGTTGTTGAAATGGACAGCGATGTTGCCGTTGAGCAGCGGGTTGATCCATTGATGCTCGCGCCAGTTCACGAAGCGACTGCCGTACTTGACCGTCGCATCCAGGGCAGCCATGTCCGGCGCGTGAGCAATCGAGAAGTTCGTCGCCTGCTCCAGCAGGTTCACGAACCCGCCGTTGGTGCTCTCGCCGATGCCGAGGATCTTCTTCTTGGGATCGTGAATCGAATAGATCTCCCACGACTTATCCAACCAGACGCACAGGTGCATCACGTTCAAGAGCCCGGCCGACCCGACGCCCACGACAGCAATTCTTCGCTTCATTTCTCTCTCATCCTGGAAACCGGAACCACCGGTGTCACGCCGGCCAGACCATAGCAGCGGGACGCTCAGCGCGCGAGCGGCGCCGTCGCCGCATCATAGCCAGCGATCTGCATCAACTGCCGGTCGCGGGCGGCAGGCGGCGTCTTCTGAAACAAGAGATCTCTGAAGGCTCGGGCGAAGGGGTGCTCCCAGTGCACCATCTTGCCGATCATCCACGACGTCTCGGTGATCCGCTTCGTGCGAAGCCAGCGCGTGCGTTCGTAGCGCGCCAATGCGGTGCGCAGCGTGCCCGAATCAGCCAGGCAACGAGCGAGTATCAGCGCGCTCTCGAGCGCCATCCCCGCGCCTTGCCCCATGTTCGGTGTCGTCGCGTGCGCCGCATCGCCTACCAGCGCCACCGCACCCGAGCTCCAGCCACGTTCCGGAGGACGATCGATGATGTCGCGGAACACGATCGCCGTCGCGTCCGTGTGCTCGATGATCGCTGGGACGTCGAAACGGTAACGCGCGAAGCGTTCGAGCAAGAACGACTTGAACCCGCGCGGCTCGATCGCACCCGCTCGGCGCAACTCCGAATCTTCAGCGGCGTTGACGACTGCGAACCAATACAGGCGCTCGCCCGGCAGTTGCACGACACCAAAGCGGTCCCCCGCCCCCCAGAACTCGCCAGCGACGCCTGCCCAGCCGGGAGGCACCGGGCATACGGCCCGCCAACAGACGTACCCGGCGTAACGTGGGGGCGCGGCACCGAACAGAGCCGCCCGCACGCTCGAGCCAATTCCATCGGCGCCGACGAGCAGCGAGCTCTCGACGTCTTCGTGCTGGCCGAACTGGGCGACGATGCCAGCGGCCGTCTCGCGATAACTCAGGAATGGTGCTGCGAAGTGCACGGATTCACGCGGCAGGTGCGCGTAGAGCGCCCGCTGCAACTCGACTCGATGGGCGCCCCAAATCGCCAATTGGCCCGTAGCGTCGCCGATGTCTCCGGCGCCAGCCTCGAGCAACGTCTGGCCGTTCGCGAGCCCGATCACACCGCCCTGCGACGGCTCGGAAACGGCCCGAACGGCCTCGGCCACGCCCAGGTGTCGCAGCACGGCGATCGCATTCGACCACAGCGTGATGCCCGCCCCGATTTCCGACAGTCCCGGGGCGCGTTCGAAGATACGGAACGGGATACCGTACTCGTGCAACGCGAGACCCAGCGTCAGGCCGCTCAGCCCACCCCCACAAATCGTCACCGTCTGGCGCTGTCTCAGCATGCGCTGATGTGTGCACTCGGGCCGCGGCGCGCGTCAATAGCGCCTTGCGGCAATCCGGACCCCCGCCGCTTGGTAGATGAATTGCGCCGCCTTTGCTCGGTCGGCCCGAGCGCGCTACACCTTGCGCGACGTAGCCGGGAACGTCTGCCAACGATGGACGCAACACGCGGATCGATTTTCGGGTGCAGTTGCTTGCTCGCGCTCGCGCTATCGAGCGGATGCGGCGGCAAGGTGACGGACGGCCTCGCCGACACGGCTTCCGCGGACGCCGGCGGTGCTGGGTCCGGGGGCTCGGGGACAAGCGCGGGAGGCAGCGGTAGCCACGGCGTCGGTGGCGCCGCCTCAACCGCGATCACGAACGCGGTGACAACGAACGCCGCAATCACGAACGCCGCAATCACGAGCTCGGTGAGCACCACCGGTTCGACATCACCACCGGATTGGACGAACGGCATCCCTCCGCTCCACACCGAGGGCCGGCATTTCAAGGACCCGTTCGGGAACGTGGTCGTCCTCCGCGGCGTCGCGACCGCCGACCTGAAGGAAGTGGACACGGAGCGACCCGGCATGTCGGTCGAGAAACTGCTGGAGCTGCTGACGGACGAGGAGGTGGGATTCTACTCACGCGTCGTACGCTTCACGGTGTTTCCAGAACGTTGGCTCGTCGATCCTGAACTGTACCTGACGGAACACCTGCGCCCGGCGGTCGACGCCGCGACACGCCTCGGCCTCTATGCGATCGTCGATTGGCACGAGATTTCCGATGTGGACCCGGTGCACGCACGCACCACTCAGTTCTGGGGTACGGTCGCGCCGGTGTTCGCGCGCCACTCGAACGTGCTCTACGAAGTGTTCAACGAACCCATGAACCAGGACGATCCCTCATGGCAGCGCTGGAAAGGCCAGGCACAGCCGTGGGTGGACCTGATCCGGCAGCACGCACCCAACAACATCATCTTGATCGGGGGCCCTTTTTGGTCTCAGCAGATCGGCGGCGCGGCGACGGACCCGTTCCTTGGCGATAATCTGGCCTATGTGGGCCATATCTATCCCATCATCGATGCGAACACCTGGAGCGAAGAGGGGGTGATGGCCCAGGTTGCAGCAGTGCGCCCGTTGATGATCACCGAGTGGGGGTTTCGAAACGACACCGAGGCGATCTGGGACGCCACCCAAGCCAGTTTCGGTGAGCCGTTGAGAGCCTTCATCGAAGACCACGGGCTCAGCTGGACGGCGTGGTGCGCCGACAATCTCTGGGGACCCATGATGTTCGACGAGAACTGGGCGCTGCTCACCGGCTCCGGCGAAATGGGCGATTTTGCGCGAAGATGGCTGGCGGATAGCAAAGACCTCGACCAGCCACAGCGCTGAACGCGGAGCGGAGCTCGCAGTTTGTTCGGCCTCGGCGCCTGCAGTCGAATGTGCGGGCGCCCGTCGCGCTCGCGATCCGGAAGTTTCCGGTTTGCCCAGAATGCCCGAGTCGAGCGCGCCCGAAGCGAGGTCTCGATGCACATCGAGACGAGAGGAAGAGACGAGCGACAGAAACGTGTCACCGCCTCGACTGAACGAGCTATCGGCTTCCAGGTGGGGCGATACTTTCGTGCACCAGCACACCGTATTGGTCAAAAATGGCCGAGCAACGCGCCACCTCGTGCTGGTTTCACCCTGAGCAGCACCGCGCGACTGGCTTGCGATCGGGGGTCTCCCTGTGCCAGCCTGACCTCTCCTCCGACAAGAGTTGCTTCGACAAAGCGCGGCAATAAGCTTGTGCAACCGACACTCGTGGGACTCGGTCCTCTTGCCCTTCAGAACAGCTATGCTCAATCGTACCCCTTCCCGCTTCTTCGTTTCACTCACCTCACTAACACTGCTGGTGCATTGCAGCAGCGATCCTGCCAGTAACGAAACCGGAACGGACGGAACACCCACCGCCGGGAGCACGACGACGAGCGCTGGGACGCAGACTTCCGGGTCCACTGCCAACACGGCGGCCGGCAACACCTCGAACGGCACCACGCAAACCACCAACGTGACGAATGCTGCCAACACGTCAGCGGGCAGCAGCACCACCGGTGGCGCGGCGAACGTCACCACCAGCACCACCACCAGCGCCGGCCCGGTCACGACGGGCGCGGTGACCACCACGGGTGCGGGTGGCGGAGCGACCACCGACACGACCTCCTCGACCACCGGTGGCCCCGACCTCGACGCGGGCGGCAAGATGAACGCTGCGCGGGGGGAGTCGACCGATGTACCTCAAGACTACTTACGTCTCGGCGAGATCCGGATCTTGAACAACAACTGGGGCTCCGAAGACCTGGGCTGTACGGCGCCCAAGAGCACCATGAAGGTGTTCGTCAACGACAGCGGCGCGTTCGGCTGGGAGTTCAACCGCGGCGACTGCGCTTCTGAGACGGACACGTCCCATCCCGATTTCCCGCAGGTCGAGTTCGGCATCCACCCCTTCGGTATCGGAAGCGATCTCGAGACGTCGCCGCCGTTCTCTTCGACGACGGTGTTGCCGATCCAGATCAAGGACATCGAGATTGCGACCATCACCCTCGCCAACCTGAGGATCGCGCTGAACGGCCGCGACTCGTGGAACACCACCATGGAGTTCTGGCTGAGTGAGCGTCACCCCATCGACGATCCCAATCCCGGTGTTTACGCCGAGATCATGGCTTGGTGGGGCTGGGACGCCGGCCGCTGGCCGTGCGACACGAACAATGACAACCAGCCCGACGCCGGGCCGAGCGTCCAGGCGGGGCAGCAGTACACCTTGTGTCACCAAAATGACAACTGGGCGAGCGGCTGGCGCTACTTCCAGTTCCGCGCCGGGGACGCGTCGGACGGCAACATCCGCGAAGACTTCAACGGCACCATCGACCTGAAGCCGTTCCTCGATTATCTCATGACCCAGCGCAACTATTCGGGCGAGCTTTGGCTCACCCGAATGGAGGTCGGCAGCGAGATCGATGACAACACGAGCGGCACCGTCACCATGGACAACATCACCTTCCAGGTGAACGACCAAATCCGTTCTGCGGTCATCCGCGAGTAAGGGTTATTTCCGGCCTCGGCCTGCCGAGTCCCGAAACTCTGCGCGCGGCGTTCTTCCAGAGCTGCATGGGGCGCCGTAGCGTCCGAATCTCGACCACGGGTCAAGCGTGAGCGAGTGTACCCTCATGTGTGCGGTTTGTGGGCCGCCGCGGGGTTCTTGTTGCCCGAAGACCGCCGTCTGGAGTACTCCCAGAGAGCACGCGGAGGAGGAATGATGCTGATGCGAACGAGCGCAACGCTGGCCCTGGTGACGACGCTTGCTTTGGTGGCTTGCGGCAGTGAGGACGACGGCGATGGTGGCGGCGGCGGTGGTGCGGCGGCCGCGACAGCCTGCAACAGTTACTGCGACTCGACGGCCAGTTGCCCGTACTTTGCGTACACCGATGCGACCGAATGCAAACAGTACGAGTGCGATCTGTCTCAGCTTCCGGATGCTTGCGCTGCGACGTTCAAGGCCTACTACGACTGCGTGAACGCCAAGGCAGACGTTTGCGACGAGACGGGGTGCCAACCCGATCTCGACGCTTGTATGTGACGCGCGGGCGCGCGACGACTACTTCGTGCCGAACATGCGGTCGCCCGCGTCGCCCAAGCCCGGTACGATGTAGCCCTGCTCGTTGAGGTGCTCATCGACCGCCGCGGTGTACAGCGGGACCTCGGGGTGGACCTCGTGGAAGTGCGCAATGCCTTCGCGCGCGGCCATCAGGCACACGAACTTGACCGACTTGGGGCCCGACTGCTGAATGCGATCCACAGCCGCCACCGCCGTATTTCCGGTCGCCAGCATCGAATCGACGATGATGATGTCGCGGCTCTCGAGTTCGTTCGGAAGCTTCACGTAATATTCGATGGCTCCCAACGTGACCGGATCGCGATACAGGCCCAGATGGCCTACGCGCGCCGACGGCAGGATGTCGAGGATGCCGTCGAGCAAGCCATCGCCAGCGCGCAGGATGCTCACGATGACCACCTTCTTGCCCTCGAGAAGCGGGGCGCGCAGGCTGCCGAGAGGCGTTTCGACGTCTTGGTAGACGAGGGGAAGGTCGCGGGTCGCCTCGTACGCGAGCAACATGCTCACTTCGGAGACGAGGTTTCTGAACGAGCGCGTGCTGGTCTCGCGCTTGCGCATCAAAGTGAGTTTGTGTTGTACCAGGGGGTGGTCGATGACGATGAGGGAAGGCATGGTTTCTCTCTGAGCGCGGCTGATGGTCGGAACCACTAAAAGACGGTCCCGTCGCTGTCGATACGGAGGGGGGGGGTGGCGTCGGCGCGTCGTTCGCGTGCCGCGGCGCGTCCTGCCGCCCAGGTGCCTCCTTCGAGCACCTTGACCAGAGGCAGCTCATCCGGCGTCTTGTGCCACCGCTCGCGGAGCGCGACTGCGACGCCGTCGAGCAGAGCCAGCGTGAGCGCGCGCCACTCGATCACCAGATCGGAGTCGACCGCGTGGCGCTCCGTCAGCGCGCCCGGCTGGCGCGGCACGATCACCCCCAGGTCCACGAACAGGCCACCGTTGCGGTACTCGGCGAGGCCGGTCAGTTCATCGAGCTCGGTGACGCGCACGCCTGCCAGCTCGAGACACTCACACAGCGAATAACTGAGCCATTGCGATAGTTTATGGAACGGGACCCGACCGAACCGCGAGTGCGACCACACGTCGCCGAGCGGCTGCGACCCCAGCCGTTCGCGTCCCGGCCAGATGTCGCCGAAGGCCTCGAGCACTGCTGCGAGCACGCGCGGGGCGGGCAGCGTAGCTTCTGCCGCTTCTCTCAACAGGGTGTCAGCGAGCGCCCCGGGCCGGGAAACGTCGGGGGCTTCGGGCCGAAACCAGTCGGCGCGTGCTCTCGTCACGTCACCCAGGCGTTGCAAGACGCGCGTGCGCCCGCCCAGGCCCACGAGCGGGTTGTCCTCGCGCACCTGAAACGCGGCGGCGATGTCGGCTTCGGTCAAGGCCACGAGCCTGCGCCCGTCCGCCCGGAGTGGCGCCTCGTCAGGTTGACTCGAGAGCCCGCCGGCCATGAACCAGTCAAAACTTGCGACGGCGAGACCTTCCGACCGCGCATAGCTCGCGCCCGCAGCTTCGCGGTAGCTCCAATCTGGCCCAGCGCCGGCGTCGAGCAGGACGCTCGTGATCACGAGATCCATGCGAGCGCGCAGGCGAGCGTCGGATGCCAGCGGCTCGAGACGTGCCTCGAACCGGGCGAGCCGGTCGACGCCGCCTGCCGCGAAGTGGCGCAGCCGGCTGTGATACGGGATCGCGTCGAGGTCGGGATAGCTTGCCTGGGTCACGCGCGCCACGTAGTCGACCAGCGCGGGCAGGGCCGCCGCGTCGATCACGAAGTGCTCCGAGTCTCCGCGTGTGACGGCCTCGAGAATCGCATGGGCCTTCTCGCGGACACCGCGCGCGCTGAGCAGCCAGGGCAAAGCCGCGGCGCTTGCGCCGGCATCCGCGTGCATCGCCGAATCCGCTGCTGTGTCCAAGTCGTGGTCCAAGCTACTCGCCGAGCGGTCGGCCCTTGGCCTTGGCGAGCTCGTTCCCGTCGGGCAACACACCCTCGGTGAAGTACCCCGCCGCCATCTTCGCATCCATCTCCACGCGCGCGTCTGCGGGGATGAGCTCGTCGGGGATCGGCACGCGCGTCACCACTTCGATGCCGGATCGCGTGATGGCGTCGCACTTCATGTTGCTCATGGAGACGAAGCGATCGATCTTCTTGATCCCCAGCCAGTGCAGCGGGTCCGGCATCAACTCCTGGAAGCGCATGTCTTGCACGCCGGCGACACATTCGGTGCGCGCGAAGTACTGGCTGGCGCTGTCGCCACCGTGTTGGCGCTTGCGCGCATTGTAGACCAAAAACTTCGTTACCTCGCCCAAGGCTCGCCCCTCTTTGCGATTGTAAACGATGACCCCGGCGCCTCCCGCTTGCGCGGTCCGCACGCACTCTTCGATGCCATGCACGAGGTAAGGACGGCAGGTACAGATGTCGGAACCAAACACGTCGGAGCCGTTGCACTCGTCATGCACGCGCGCGGTCAGCTTTTGGTCCGGGTCAGCGATGCCGTCGAGCTTGCCGAACATGTAGATGGTCGTGCCCCCGATCGGTGGTAGAAAGACCTTCAGATCATTGCGCGTGACCAGCTCCGGAAACATGCCCGCGGTGTGTTCGAACAAGATCCGCCGTAGGTCCGATTCTTGGCAGCCGAAGCGGTGGGCCACGCCTGGCAGGTACCACACAGGCTCGATGGCCACCTTGGTCACCCTCAAGCTTCCGTCGGCTTTGAGGACGCTGCCGTCCACCTGCAGACGACCGATGCGGACGGCATCGTCGACTTCGTGCAGCCTGAGGTGCGCCCGCGTCACCGCGATCGTCGGGCGAATGTCGAAACCACGCGCGAAGTACTCACCGAACACCTCGCTCACGACCGCACCGAACGGATCGAGCGAGACGATTTTGTCCGGGTCGGACCACTGGGGGTGGGGCCCGATGTGAAACGTCGGCGCCGTGTTGGTCAAGTCAGGCTTGCGCAGCGGATCCAGCGCCCCGGCGGCGACCGCGAGCGCTCGATACACCGAGTAAGATCCGGAGTGCGTTCCGATCACGTTGCGATGCTCGGCCCGCGTCACGCTGCCAATCAGCGGACCGCGTTTCGAAGGATCAGTCTCACCCCAGGCGATCGGCACGGCGTGATGCTGTCCAGGATGGGACGTCAGCACCACGGCCTTCTTGAACTTGCGTTTCTTCGTGGGTGAACTCGTAGTCACGATGCTCCTAGGAAATCCAGCTCTGGTCGCTCTGCAGCGCCCACTTGCTGGTCACTTTCTTGCGTTCGGTCCAGAACTCCACCGCCGAGGTGCCCGTGATGTCACCGTGCCCGAACTTCGACCGCTTCGATCCGCCAAACGAAAACGGATCGCGAGGAACGGGCACACCCACGTTCACCCCGATCATGCCTGACGTGGCTTGTTCCGCCACGCGGCGCGCCACGGCGCCGCTCTGCGTGAAGACGCTCGTCGCGTTGCCGTAGGGGCTCTGCTGCTCCAGGGCGAGGGCCTCCTCCAGAGTGCCGACGCGCACGATGCTCAAGATTGGCCCAAAGAGCTCGCGAGTCGCGCACTCCGAATGCGGGCTCACCCCGTCGATGATCGTGGGACCGAGCCAGTAGCCGCCTTTGTAAGGCTCCGGCGGGGCCATGCGGCGCCCGTCGTAGAGGACGCGCGCCCCCTCGGCTTGCGCCCGGTCGATGGCGCCCAGAAGCCGCTCGCGAGCCGCTGCGTCGATCAGCGCACCCATGCTCTCACCGAGCCGGCATCTCGAAGCGAGGTCGATGATGCCCTGCACGAGCTCAGGTGCCTCGCCGATGGTGACGAGGACGCTGCCCGCCATGCAGCGCTGCCCGGCGCAACCCGTGAATGAGTCGTACGCAGCGCGCACCGTGAGCTGCAGGTCGGCGTCAGGCGCTACGATCAGGTGATTCTTGGCTCCCCCCAAGCACAACGCTCGTTTGCCCTGCAGCGCTGCGCGCGCGTACACGCTTTGAGCTACGGGCGTCGAGCCCACGAAAGCGACCGCCTGCACCGCCGCGTGATCGACCAGCGCTTCGACCGTGTGTTGGTCGCCGTGCACCACCGAAAACACGCCCGGCGGAAACCCCGCCTGAGCCGCAAAGTGACCGAGCAGGTTCGCCGTCATCGGCACCTTGTCGGAAGGCTTCAGGATGAAAGTGTTACCCATGCACACCGCGATCGGCATCATCCACAGCGGCACCATCGCGGGAAAGTTGAAGGGTGTGATGCCCACCACCACCCCCAGCGGTTCGCGGCGGGTCTCGCAGCGGACGCCCCGTGACACGTCCAGGGCTCCGCCGAGCTCCATCGCTTGCAGCGACATTGCGAAATCTACCACCTCGAGCCCGCGCTCGAGGCCGGCTCGCGCCTCGGCTTCGGTCTTGCCGCTCTCCAGCGCCGCACAACGCGCGACCTCGTCACTGCGCTCCGCGAGCAACGAACGCAAGCGACCCAACAACTGCGCCCGCTCGCGCAGGGGCCGCGTCCGCCACGCCGCCCCTGCCTTGGCCGCAGCGTGCACCGCTGCCTCCACGTCTTCGGGGGTCGACGCCGCCAGCGTGGCGATGGGGCGCCCGAAGTAGGGGCTCACAACGCTCTTCCGAGCGCCGTTCGCGGGTCGACTCAAGTTGTCGATCAGGTTGTGGCACTCGGCGACCGTGTCAGGAGGACTGAACATGAGAAAAGAAAACTAGCCTCTAGTTTCCGCCCTCCACACCACCGCTGTCCAGGAAGCTGTCGAGATAAGCCAAACAGCGGCCCGTCTGCCGGTTGTTGCATCGACGCCGATGCCGTGAAAGCACACACATAAGCACACGCAGTCGACTACTGTCCGGTCCACGTTCCTGGCTCGGTACGGCGCCTCGCGGCGCTGCACCATCTCCTTCGTCGGGACGAAGGCATCGCCCCGAGCGAGATACACGATGCGTTCCGGACGGGTGGTAGCAAGGTCGTTGGCGCCCACGTCTCGTCCGTGCAGACCGCCAAATCCCTTCCCGCAGCGCGCCAGATTGCGCCGAGCCGTCACCGACTTGCATCGAGTACTGAAGACGTCTTCTCCATGTCTTGGGGTTGCTGCGCAACCCCTAACTGCCTAGCAGTCACCGTCTTCGTGAGAGCCGCGAGAGGCAAGCGGCAGCCGCCGTCGATTGCCGATCCCCTCGAGGAGCACGTCGACGGGCAACGCGACCACGACGCGTCCGTTTCGAGTGCTCCTACTCGGCTTCGAGCCTACAGTTGCTCGAGCAGCGGCCCCGACCGTTGCGCTCAGCGTCATCGCATTGCTCGCCGAAGACAGCGTCGAGGTGTCCGTCACCGCAGCGGTGAGGGACCCTGCAGCCGACGCCGCAACCTTCCTCGCCGTACTGCGCCGTGTTCTCGCGACCGGCGTCGCATTCTTCGTGGTCCGCGTCCGTGATGCCGTCACCGCAGAAGGGACCGAGCATGCAAGAACTCATGCAGCCGCCGTAGGCAGTGTCGTCATTGTACGCGCCCTCGTCGCATTCTTCGCCTGTGGTCACGACCCCGTCACCACACCTGCTGGTGCAGTCGCTCTTGTGGGTCGAGAAGCCCTGCAGCGTCAGCTGATAGTTCGACTCACGCGGGTGACGGTCTGCGTGAAACACCGCGATCTCGTAGATCTTGCCTTCCTCGAGGCCGAGCGCCGCGGACGTACCGGAACCAACTTCCGTAGTATTGCCGTCAACGGGATCGATCGCCGAAATCGTCCACGACGCCTTGCCCGTCGCTCCAGCAGCTGCAGCAGGCAGCGTCATTTCACCCGCGAGCCGCTCGTGCGGCGCGCCCAGATCGAGCGCGATGCGGCCGTTGACGAACACGAACACATCGTCATCCCCGTAGAACGAGAGCGTCTCGCCGCCGACGTAGCGGAACAGGTAACGGACCTCGCTCGTGAAGTAGAAGTTGCGCTCGATGCCGGTGACCGGGCTCACGCGCCCCCCAGCGCCGTCGTTCAGCGCCGGATCCCACTGCTCCCAGGGCGCCTCGTCGTCCTGCGCGTCGCAGTCGGTGTTCTCTTCGATCCAGTAGGGCCAAATGTTGCAGACCTTGGTCCGGGGCTGATCTTCGAGCGGGAAGAAGCCACTATCGAGCTCGGTCCCTTCGCCCTCCGCAATATCGTCGTACACGGTCTTGCCGTCGCTGCTGCTGAACTGGAAGTGATTGCCGCCGATCGCAGCCAGTTCGAGCGTGCCGGGCACAGTGGTGTTCACGGTCGCGTCGTCGTTGAACCACTGCGCGAAGCTCGCCGCGCTGTCGATGACCTTGACCATCGCCTCGGTGCGTCGGGGTTGCTGCTCACCACCGCTGTTGCAGGTAGCGCCCGTGGTCAAGATGCCACCCGGCTCCCAGTCCGTATAACGGCACTTGCAGGTCGTCGTGGCTCCCAGCGTTGGTTTTCCGTCAGGTCCCAACTGCGCACTGGTGAGGCCTTGGCACAAGTCGGTCGAATCGCTCGTCCAACAGTCCGCGGAGGTGACGGCGGCAGGGTCTTCCTTACCGCTGGCGTTGGGCACACATTGGCGGCTCGAGCTCATGTAGAAGAAGTCGGGGTGGCCGCCGGGGGCCTGCTCGCCGTCGAAGTCGCGATAAGTGACGGACAGCACGAGGCACTCTGCTTCGTCGGAGCAGGTGTCGGTAGCGGAGCTCTCGACGGTGTTGCAGCTGAAGCCGCTTTCGGGTTGACAGGTGTCGGAGCAACCATCACCGGCGACCGCATTGCCGTCATCGCAGGCTTCACCGGAAGCAGTGTCGACGTTGCCGTCGCCACACGCGGTGCTGCACGCCGCGGTCACGCCAGCAGCGTTGCGGCAGGTCGGCTCTTTCGTGCAGGTCTTGGAACACCCGCTACCGTCCCCGTAGAACAAGCCGTTGTTCGCCGCGAGGTCGCACGCTTCGCCGGGCTCTTCCAGTCCGTTGCCGCATTGCGCCTGAGTGCAGGTCGTGCCGATGCACGCCCACCCCGGCTCCGTCAGGCAGGTGCTGGAGCAACCATCTCCGCTCGTCTCGTTCGCGTCGTCGCAGTTCTCTTGACCAGTCAGCACGCCGTCGCCGCAGTCCGGAATGCACGGCCTGCCCGGAACACGACATTCCCAGCCGGCTTCGACCATGGTGCAATCGGCAGAACACCCGTCACCGTCGACGATGTTCATGTCGTCGCAGCTTTCGGTACTGGACAGGACTCCATTCCCGCAGACGACCTGACTGACGCACGGTTCGCCCGCTTCCTCACACACCCAATCGACTTCGAGCTGGCAAGCCGCGGAGCAGCCATCGTTCGGGATCACGTCAGCGTCGTCGCATGCCTCGCCATCCTGCAGGTTGCCGTCGCCGCACACGCCGTCCCCCGAGCCACCGGCACCAGTCCCGCCGGCACCAACATCCGTACCGCCAGCGCCAGTACCGCCAGCGCCTGGGTTCGACCCGCCAGCGCCACTGCCAGCCTCCGAACCGCCGGCACCGCCGCCAGCATCGGCTCCGCCCGAGTGCGTGGCGGTGCTGCTGGAGCGATTCGAAGCACCACCCGAACCGCTCGCGCCTCCCGTGCCGCCGGAGTTCTCGACGACTTCACACACACCGTCGACAAGCATCGTGCCCTCGCCGCATTCCGCGCCGTCGCCGCCTCCGTCGGACTTGTCCGACGCGCAGCCAAGCGTGAACAGGATCGACCAAGCCCCGACAACTCCCCGCCGGCGCCAACTCCCATGGGCGTACATTGCCGAGAAGCTACCGTCGGCACCCGCTGGTTGTCCACGCTCCTGAACTCCTCGCCGACAAATGCAGCCTGGACAATCGGAGCCTTCCCGGTCGTAAGGCCCGGGCGGCGCGTGTAGCGTAGCGAGCTGTGCAGCAGACGCGTCGACGCCAACGAGGCGGCGGTGCGCCTCTAAAGCTCGCAGTACGGATTGCCGACGGCGTCGTTGCAGGGCGACCCCACGGGGCAGTCCAGGTCGCTCAAACACGTCATCGTGCAAAGGTGGACGTCGGTATCGAACTCGACACAGATGGCGTCGGCGGGCGGGGCAACGCCGCACAGCGAGTCGTCGGGAATCGTCGTGCCGCAG
>JAICQQ010000212.1 GCA_025937785.1 Polyangiaceae bacterium | reverse complement strand
TGCCCCATGCCACCTACTCCAAGCGACACCAATAACCGGTAGTTCCCGAGCGTCTTGCCACTCATGGTGTCTTGGGACGATTGTTTTGTAGTCATGGATTTAATGCTGAACGCAAATGAGCGATCTATGATTTAGGGTCTATGCTCGGCAGGCAAGGCTGATGGCAATCCATACTACGTCCGCAGAACAGGACGACCAAGACCTTGGTCGCGATAAGTTGCGCCCAGGAATGCTGGTTGGACGCTACCGCCTTCTCACTATGCTCGGAGTTGGGGGTATGGCGCAAGTCTGGGCAGCGTCACCCGAAAGTGGTGGAGGCCTTGCACGCACCGTTGCGCTCAAAGTAGTACGGCCGGAGTTGGCCGAAGACGTCGAGTATTCGCGGCTTTTCATCGACGAAGCCACGATCGCCGCTTCCATTCACCACCCGAACGTGTGCGAGACCTATGAGCTCGGGCGTCACGAAAAGACGCTGTTCATGGCGATGGAGTGGGTGGCCGGCGAATCTCTCGCGGGCCTGCTCCGCATGAAGCGTCAGCTCGTCCCCTTGGAATTCCAGCACGCGGCGCGCATCGTATCCGATGCCTGCGCCGGCTTGCACGCAGCGCACGAGGCGGTGGACTCGGATGGCCAACACCTCGGGGTGATCCATCGCGACGTGTCCCCGCCGAACGTGCTGGTCTCGGTGCACGGGCAGGTCAAAGTGAGCGACTTTGGCGTGGCCAAGGCGCGCTACCAGTTGCACGAGCGCACGCGCACCGGCGAGGTGAAAGGCAAGTTCGGTTACCTCGCGCCCGAGCAAATCACCGGAAAAAAGTCCGATCGGCGGGTCGACATCTATGCGCTCGGGTGTGTGCTTTACGTGGCCACGCTGGGCTTACGCCCCTTCGGGTCGGGACCCGAGGCCATGAGCAAGATCTTGATGAGCAAGTACAAGCGCCCGCGCGAGCTCAACCCCGAGTTCCCCGAGGATCTGGAAGCGATCATCGTGAAGGCGTTGTCGCCCGATCAAGAGCACCGCTACTCGACGGCAGAAGAAATGCGCAACGAGCTCGAGCGCTGGCTTTTGAACGGCGGTTACGCCGTGACCGCGAGCGAGCTCGGGCGCGTCGTGAAAGAGCGTATGAGCCGGCAAGCCTCGAAGGGCATCCAGCAACTGCTCAGCATCAACCGCATGGCACCGAACGCCGCTTTTCAGATGCTGATGCACACCGAGGAGCGCACGGCGACTCCGACCGCTGGCAACGTGGGCGTGCACAGCTCGGATGAACACACCGAAACGCCGACGGCTGGCAGCGGCTTGGTCGCGCAGCCGCCGGGTCTGCGGGGCATCGTGCCAGTGACCGATGAAGAGCTCACGCTGCGCACGCGCCCGGCCAAGACCGGCGATCGGCGCGTGATCATCGAGCCCGAGGATGGGCCGACGATGGTGCTGGAATCGAACCGTGGGCGCGGCCGCCTACCACAAGAGTACGTGGTACCACCCCACAACCCTCGCGCACCCGTCCAGTCGTCGGTGCGGCGTGTCGAGGTCTCGTCGGCACCCCCGGATCGGCGCTCGGAGCGTCACCGCAGCCAACGCTCACGCAGCCTGCTGCCGATCGCCCCGGCGCACCTGAACACGGTGTTGCTCGTGTTGGTGATCCTGCTGGCGTTCGCCGTGGTGCTGCTCGCACTGCGCTGAGCTGAGCTGAGCTGAGCTGAGCTGAGCTGCGCTGAGCTGAGCTGAGCCGAGCCGAGCCGAGCCGAGCCGGTCGCAGCGAGCGCGGCCGGTGGTCCTCAATCGCCGCCGCCGGTGTCGAACACCGCGGTGGACTTGGCGCGATCCATACATTCGGTGCAGAGCGCGCCGGTGGCGTGCGGCCGCAAGTGCTCGAGCTCACCGCAGCAGCTGCAATACCCGCGGGGGTCGTTGCGCATCTCGACGCCGGCGCGCTCCTGGTCCTTGCGGGTCACGATGCCGAGCAAGTGGCCGCCGGAGACGACCAGCAACGAACCCACCCGGCGCGTGTTCATCAGGTCGAGCGCCTCTTTCCAAGTCGAGTCCGGGGCCGTGGTGATCGGGGGGTGGCGCATGCACGTGCTGACGCTGTCGTCCGGCGCGATGTTCTCGAGGTCGCACGTGCAGACCACCCCGACGGCCATGCCTTCCTCGACGACGGGCAAATGGTGGACGTGGTGTTCGTGAGCCAGGCCGAGCGCCTCGGAGGCGCGCATGGCGGGTGTGATGCAAACCGTCGGGACGCTCATGATCGATGCGACTACCTGCGAGGCCATCATTCCCTCCTTCCGGGTGAACGCTCTGGAAACACCATCGAAGTAGCAAGATCCACGCCGTGGACCGAAAGGGCGGGAGATCCCCGGCCACTCCACCCGGGTGGCTACGGAGAGGCTATTCGCCCGGGGGGTCGGAGCGCGCGAAATCTGCGCGGTCGAGGACCCGACCCCGGCCAAGGTTCGGTTCTGCCGGTGCGGCCTGCATGCTACGAGGCGTTTTGGTTGGTTCTTTGGAGCGCGGGCGGCAGTCTCCCGAGAAACGATGCTATGGTAGCCGCGTGAAGCGACTGGCGTGGTCCGAGGTGAGGTCTGCGAGGCAGCCCGGGCTCAAGCAAGAGTTGCGTGTGTTGATCGAGCTCTTGCGGGTGCTCCCGCGGCCTGGTCTGCCCATGCACCTGACCATCCTACCGTCCAATATCATGGTGGGAGACGACGGCAGCGTGCTGGTCAGCGCCGCGCGGCTCGAAGGCGCGGCGCACCAGGAGCGCTACCTGGCTCCCGAAGTGCAGTGCGGAGCGGAGCCGATGCTGCCCTCGGCCATCTATGCGGTCGGGGCGCTGCTGTTCGAGGCGGTGACAGGCCACCCGTTCGAAACTCGCGAGCTCGTCACGCAAGAGCTGGCTGGTGCGCGCGCTATGGCGCGGGCGGCGGGGCTCGGAGCGCTCTTCTGGGAAATCTATCTGCTCGAAGCGGCCTCGAAGGCCACCGAAGAGCAACCGGAAAAGCGTTGGACCTCGGGCAGCGAATTTGCCGACGATCTCGAGCGCGTCGCCCGTGATCGCATCGTGACCCGTGCCGAGCTCGGCAAACTCGTGACCGAGGTCGTCGAAAATCGAGCGAGCAGCGTGCCGCCGGCCCGCACCTCGGCCCCCGGCGAGGCGCCTCGCGCCGCGCCGCCTCCCTTGCCGAAGAAGGTCAGGCGCCGCTCGTCCTCGTCACGGCAGAAGGCCACGAACTTGGCGGCTCAGAAGGCTGCGGCTGTCGCTCAGCAGGCCACCGTAGTGGCCCAGAAGGCGGCCAACGTAGCGCACAGAGCGGCGCGGGCCGCGCCCATCCCTCGCAGCGACGGTGACGCCCCGCAGATGCCACTGATCACGGCGCTTCGGGTCCCGAATCATCTGAGATTGCCCGAGCCCGCCGTGGACGCGCCGTCGGCCGTTCTGTCCGGTTCCCTGCGGGCGCCGTTGTCCGCAGCCGGCCCGGCCCTAGCAGCCGCGCCAGCGCTAGCAGCCGCGCCAGCGCTAGCAGCCGCGCCAGCGCTAGCAGCAGGCCCCGCGTTAGCAGCAGCCCCCGCGTTAGCAGCAGCCCCCGCGTTAGCAGCTGCGCCCGCACCCGCCTCAGAGCCGCCGAGTGCAGAAACCCCACTCCCTTCGTTCGACAGCGGCCCGCTCCCCAAGTTCGACAGCAGCCCGCCCGAGGCTTCCGAGAGCCCCAGCAGCAGCACCCCGCCTCCAGGACGCTACAACCCGGTGGCGCTGGGGCCGCGCATCGAACCGGATCCCGCGCTCCCTCAGAAAGCAGGGCCGAGCGTGGCGCCGGTCGTGGTCCCCTCGCTCTCGGCTCCGCCTCCGAATCCTGTTGCGGGCGGCGAATCCAGGCGTCGCACTCTGACGGGAACTGGGGACCTGCGCTGGCTCGAAGGCCTTCAGCCGCCCGCCGACGCCCTGGATCCCAACCGGCACGGGACGCTGCTCGGGTTGGGGATGCCCGCGCCGACCGCACGACTCGAGCCGGAGTTCTCCGACGTCGAGCCCGCCACCATCCCGCTCAGCCGCAGTCCCTTCGCTCAGCGCAGCTCGACCCCGCCGGCGGGGAGCCCGGCATCGGTGTCGAGCGGGCCGAGCGCGCCGCCTTCGAGCCGGTCGAGCTCGCCCTCGTTGAACCGGTCGAATGCGCCCTCGTCGAATCCGCCGAGCGCCGGCAACCGGCTGCGCTACGTGCAGCCCGCACCCATCGACTCGAGTTGGGACTCGGTCGCCGGCTCCGAGAGCGACGCGCGCATCAGCTCCTCGGACGCAGCCTTCCTGCCGAAGAGGTCGTGGCTGGGCAAGGCGCTGCTCGCTGTCGTGATGCTGGTGGCGCTCGGCATCGGCACGCTGGGGGTCGTCGGACACTACTCCGGCGACGAAAAAGATCCGGAAGCTGCTGCGTCGAAGCGAGCTGAGCCAAGCGGCGAGCCCGCGTCCGAGGCGGCGACGGCGCGTGCCACACGCTCCCATGAGCAGTCACGCGCTGCAGCCGAGGGCGAGCCCGCTGCCAAAGACCCCGCGCCGGCTCCCGAAGACGAGCGCGAAGCCAGCGCCGAGGTCACGACGGCAAGCCCCGCCGGCGCGGTCGAGGAATCTGCCGCACCCACCGCGCCGGCGCGCCGGGCGGCGCCCGCACGTCGAGCGCCCCCGCGCGCGGCACCCGCGCGTGCTGTGCCGCCCTCTGCGCCCGCGTCCCCGGCCCCCGCGCCCCCAGCCCCGTCGCCGCCCCCCAAGGGCTCTGACCGCGACTACGGGATCTGAGGTGCCCAAGGAGCATGGCGAAACACAGCACCGCGTTCGACCTAATCATCGGCCGGGCCCTCCCACCCGGTCTCGCATTGCCCCCGTGACATTGTGTTGGCGAAGCTCCCTGCATCGCGCGGGGCATGTCGCTGGCCGCCCCACGGCTCCATGATACGCTGGATCGCGTGGCTTTTTATGGTTGTGGGTCGACGCCGGTGCGGGCGCTCGGCGGGGTCGCCTGGGGTGGCCTGAGCCGATTTCTGGTTGGGCTCGGACTTTGCGTCGTAGCTACTAGCTGTGGCTCGGAGTCGGTCGACGATGACGACGGCCCCGACGAACCCCCCGAGCTGCGCCTGCGCTTCGAGCCGGTCACCCTCGAACAACAGCCCGAGAACCTCACCGACTTCGTCTTCCTGCCGGACGGGCGCGAGTTCCTCACGCTCTCCAAGTTGGGTGAGGTGACGCATTACCGCCTCGTCGAGTCCGATGGGAGCGATGCTGCTGAGGCGGGGGCGGAGTCCGCAGAGCGCCTCGGTGGCTTCGAGCTCCCCGGCGTTCACACCGAGACGGATTGTGGTGCCATTTCACTCGTGCTCGACAACGGCTTCGCCGAAAACGGGCTCTTTTATCTGGCCAAGTGCACTAGCCAGCAAGCGAGCGGGGTGTACCGTTACCAGTTCGACGCCGACGACTATGCCTCGATCGCCGATAGCGAGGCGCTGATCATCGAAGCTAGCGAACCTGCGAGCCAGCGCGCCTGGCACAACGTGGGCTCCTTGAACATGGACGCTCGAGGGGATCTGTGGGTGCCCTTCGGCGACAAGACCATCGAGCGGAACGGCCAGAGCCGCAACGACAACCTGGGCGCCCTGCTCCGGATCGTGCCGAACCGCACCTCCGCGGAAGGCGGCTACGCCCCGGCGCCCGACAACCCCTTCATCGACGACGACGACGCGAGCCCCGACGTCTACGCTTACGGCATCCGATCCCCCTGGCGGTCCATCCTCGATCGCCGCGGCCGGCCCTGGTTCGGCGACGTCGGCTCCGTGCTCGTCGAAGAGATCAACGTCGTGACCGAACCGGGCCAGAACTTCGGCTGGGCGAACGGTGAAGGGGTCTGCGACGGCGATTGCGCGGGGCTCACCGATCCGATCGCCTTCTGGGACCGCGACCCCGATCACGACTACCTGGTCGAGGATCCCGAAGCGCCGGCGCTCCCCGTGCGCGTAGCGGTGGTCGGCACCGCCTACGATCCCGGCGTCAACGACCGCTACGCCGGCGCCATGGATGATCAGGTCCTGTTCACAGACGCCTGCGTGGGTTTCGTGCGCGCCATCGAGTTCACCGATCACGTGGTGAGCGACGTCCCCGTCGGTCACTTGCGCACCGCCGCCGCCATGCATCAAGCCGCCGACGGCTACATCTACGCGCTCACGTTCGGCCGCTGCCAGACCGACAACCCCATCGATCTCGACAACGAGGGCGGCCTGTTTCGCGCCGTTCTCGACACGTCCGAGTAGCCGTGGGGCATCAGCGCTCAGGCGACGCGGGTCGACTTGGGTGGCTCGGCCGCGCTGAACTGCTGTCGGGCCCAGGTGGTGACCGCGAGCACGTCGATGGCGCTCGCCGGTTTGGGCAGCACGCGGTGAGCCAGCTTGCCGAGGCTGCCCGACTTCAGGAGCTCGACGTGCGAGGAGTGCACGATGCGGATGGCCGCTGGTTGCTGCTGCTGGAGCTGATATAGCAGCGCCAAGCCGTTGGCCCCCGGCATCACCAGATCCGTGATCACCACCGCGAAGGTCTCGCGCGCGAGCAGCACCACGGCCTCTTCGCCGCTCGAGGCGCAGGCGATGTTCCAGTAGGGCTGGTTCGTCTCGAGGATGCGGGTCAGCGCGCGCAGCGCCATCGGGTCATCGTCGACCAAGAGCAGGCGGGGACGACGGAGGTCGCCGGTGACGTGGCTGTTGCTGTGGCTGCGCGGTGAATCGGACATCGTGCCAGGACGTCAGTGCACGCCTCGTGCCAGACGCGATTCACCGCGAAATCCGCAGTTTCCGCGGGTGCATGGCGCAAGCTGAGGCAGGCGACAGGGTGCGCTGCCTCGCGTGTCTCAGGCTGAGCGCTCGGTCTCGCCCCGAGCCGCAGGCTCTCAGTGGCGCGCGCGCTTCGCGGGCGATCGGCGCTGGAACGCGAGCAGACCCAGGCCGAGCAGCAGAGCCCCCCAGTGCCCGCCGCTAACCTCGTCGCCGGCGATGGCGACGCTGCAGCCGTCCTTCTTCTTGCGGCGCCCGGAGATGATGCTGCTGGTGGTGGCCTCGCCGGCGCTGCCGCCGCTGGGGTCGGAACCGCCGGAGCTCGAGCCGCCGCTGCCGTTCGAATCCGAGGCAGCTCCGGCGCCGCCGTCCGTGGAAGAGCCGGGTTCGTGGATCACCTCGAACCCGGAGTCCTCGAAGGCGCCCTCGATGAAGTCGCGGTAAGGCGCGAGCTGAGTGTAGAAGTTCAGCGCCCCGCTGGTGTTGCAGCCGTTCACGATGATCGAAAACACACCAAGCACCGCGCCTTTGTCCGAAAGCGTCGGGCCACCGCTGTCTCCAGGGCAGGCCGCTTGCCCGAGCCGAAAGGTGCGGTCGTACGCTCCCCGGCCGACGGGGTAGAGGGTGCTCTTGCCCACCGCCTGGATCTCGACGTCGTGGCGCTCGTGCCGGCCCGGCGTCGGCGTGAAGGTCTGACCGTAGCCCACCACCGTGACGAACTCACCCGGATAGGTCGGCTCCGCGAGCCGCATGGGGCGAGGCGCCACCGGCAGGTCGCGGTCGACGCGGACGATGGCGATGTCGTTCTTGCAGATCGTGTTCGTCTGCACGGTGTATATCTTCTCCCCCAAGGCCGGGTCTTGTCCGACAGGGTTCTGGCCGATGCGGATTTCGACGAGCTCGGGGTCGTAGGCTTGTCCGACCGTTCCTGCGTCCCTAGGATCGCGGGGCCAGGTCTCGCTGTAACTACCGTCGGTGCTGCACTGGTACGAGCCTTCGACGTACGGGGCAATGCAGTGACGGGCGGTGATCACCAGGCGGGGCGCCACCACGGTGCCGCTGCAGATCCGGTTATGGTCTGGGCCGGAGAGAAGCTGGACGACGGCATCGTTCTCTTCGGTCGAGACGATGCCACCGTACACGGGTTGAGCCTTGACCCGCGCCTGGCCCTCGCCGTCGTCAGATGCTGCAGGTGCTACGGCGCAGCCTGCTAGAAGAGGCAGTGTGAAACAGCTGCCGGAATGGAGAGCAAGCTTTCCGAGCGCGCTCACGGCTCCCCCAGGAAACCTTCGAGGCTGCAGGGGTCTTCGCCGCTGGGCGAGCTTAGGGTTTCGGACGTGGGATCGTACTTCAGGACGTCCGGGTAGAACGTCATCGCATCGTCCTCGGGATCTCTGTCGAAGCAATAGATGCTCGGAAGATTGATGCGCGCGCCGCTCGGGCGGAAAGCAGGGGGGCCCATGGTGCCCTCCAGCGTGATGTAGCCGTCCTCGTCACCACTGCGGAGCTCCTTGATGACGAGATTGGGGTCACCACGGAAGACCTCGTAGTTAGTGCCAGGCCCCAAAAGCCGCGTCATACCAGTCGATACGTTCTGGCCGGTGAGGTTGGTAACCGCGCTACCGCCGTGGATGGCGTACATCATGAAATAAGCGGCGTCGAAGTAGTTTTCGGTGCCGGCGAGCGTGACGCCCTCCCCCACCGCGGCCCCGTACAAACTCTCGAACTCGAACAAGTACAGGTCGTAGAGCTCCGTGTCCTCCGCGCCTGCGGGTGCCACGCCTAGAAGGCGTTGGCGTAGCGGCGTGAATGCAGGGTTGTTCCCTGGTGCTGTGTCGAACCTCTCGACGATCGGGGCCGTCGAATTCCGCGAGATGCGCGGGGAGAACAGGTACATCGGGGGGGGGAGCGAGCGATCGCCGTTGACCGTGTCCCACACCGTCTCTACGCGAGGCAGGAGATCCTCCATCAGAAACTCCGAGCGGGTGATGGCGAGCACCAGATGTGGCTCGACAGTCAGGATGGTGCTGAAGGCTTCGCTCACGTCGGGAACGGGAGCTTCGGTGGTGGCAGAGGCGATGTTCACGCGCTCGAAGCACGGTATGTCATCGCCGCAGTCGTCGTTGGCATTGGCGACGACGCTTCGGCCGTTGAACTCGACGGTGCTCGTGATCACCGAGGCGATGTCCGTGTTGTACGGGTCGTCGCTCACGACCATCACGATGCGGATATTCTCGTCTTCGGGGATGCTGCGCTGCGCGCGCAGGTACGCCTCGGCTTGCGCGACCAGCGGCTTGTACGCCGCTGCCTGGTCCACGCCGTCGCCCAGCATGTGCCAGAGAAGTGCAGAGGGGTCGACATCCGAGTTGGTGAGCGTCGAGTCAGCATAGGTCGTGCTCAACATGAACACGTTGTTCTTGTGGGCGCCGTAGCTCTCGTGCTCGAACGCCTCGAGCAGCGGGCCTGGGAGTTGCGTCGAGATGATCCCCGGCACGTCCAACGTTTTGACCAAGTGCTCCATGCCGGCGGGCACGGCGTCGACGGCGGCGCTGCACACGACCGCAACGAACGGGCGTTTGGCATCTGCCACGCGGTAACCTCCGCTGGTCTTCGTATTGACCTGGGTGATGGCGAAATCAATGTTGGCGATGGCTGCCGTGGCTTCGAGGACAGGGTTCCCAAGGTTCGCGATCACGCCGAAGATGAACGGCTCTTTGGGCGACTTGACATTCTCGTTACCGGGGCCGGCCCCCAAGATGACGGGACACTGATCGGTGTCGAGCGGGATGCACTTCTCGTCGCGGCAGATAGCGGGGTTGCCGAAGTTGGTCGGAAAGCAATCCTGGTTCTCGGTGCATTCGGGCTGCCCGCCCGCGCCGGCGCTACCCGTCGTGCTGGTATTCGGGCTCGCCGTCGTCGGGTTCAGGTACACGTACTCGCAGATGCCCTCGACGCAAGCCACGTCCTTCGTGGCGTCGTCAATGAAGCCCGCGCAGTCATCGGGGATCTCGCATTGAATCTGATCCGTGTCGAAGATGAACGAGCATGAAGCCGCGGTCAGCAGGACCCCGCTCAGCAGCACCGCTTCTTTGGTCACCAGACGCCGTAGTCGCATTCCTGATTTTCCTAATTTCTTGAAGGACGAGTAAGACAAAGCACTCATGAGTATAGGCAAGGCCAACATCCTAGGCCACTAAGCGACGCGTCGGGAACGCAAACAATCTCGCGAGAGTCCGCTGCACACACTTGGTTACAAGCGAGCTTTCCGTTCCGGACCACCGGACGGCTCGGACGGCGAGGTTCGCGCAACGCTGCGTAGAACGGCCAAACGCCGGCAGTTATGCCAGCTGGGGGGACGCTCTTCCGGAGCAGAGCGCTCTGGGGATCGGGTAGACCCCGCGAGCGGGCTTCGATACGTGTGCCTCGGCGTGTGAGGCGTATGTAGGCGAGCCAGCGCACGCCTCGCCCGGCGTGCCCCAGGGCCGCAGCCTACCCGCCCCCCTCGATCGATATGTGTTCGATCTGTGAGTGCAGGCGGCACCCGTCGCACGAACGTGAACCAGTGTAGACCACAACACCACTGGGCTTGGGCGCCAGCGGGGCGATTGTGCAAATGCACAGCGAGGCTGCACAACGTGCACGACTTGGTTGCACGACTTGGTCGAATCCTCCGAGCGAGCTGGCGTCACCAGCGTGCAAGGAATCCGGCCAGTTCGTCGGCCGCAGGGGCGCAATCAAACAGATCGCTACCAAGTCTACGATTCTCGAGGATGGCGCCGCGTCGGTCATGACGTGAGCGGCTGTGCGCGGCGACTGGTGGCACGCTGGCTGCACAACGCCTGGTCAGCTCGGGAGCGAAAAGCCGGGTCAGGAAAAGGCGAACCGTGAGCAGCACAGAGCGAAATAGCCCCCGACCCGCTAGCGGAGGGCGCGCCGTCGACCAGGCGCAAACGTCGGCGGCGCGCCTACACCTGCCGCATGCGTGGATGCGCGGCAAAAACGCGAGCCATCGCTCCGTCCGAGCTCGCTGGGCCGTGAGCTCGGCTGCGGAAATCACTCACGGCGCCCCTGCGAGCGCCTTGCAACCTACATGCGTCGTGCTGCAAGCAGGGCGCCTCATGTCGGCGTCTTGTGCTCGAAGCGCACATGCGATCACACGGGCTGCACGGGCGCTGTGCAACAGCGCGTTGCGCAATGTGCAACCTGCCCAAGTTGTGCAATGCACGACTTGTGCAAAGCAGGTTGTGCAACGATGCGCAAACTGGTTGCACAACCTGTCGGCACCCGTCGCACTAGCGTTGCCGGCCCCGCACAAGGTGCCTTTTGGCATAAAAGCCGCCAAATCTCGAGTTCTTGCCGTTTCGGTTCTCACCTTGGGCACCGAGGCAAGGCATGGAACAGAACCTGCAAACATCATCAGCAAGTTTCGAACGAAACGCACAGAGAACAGGAGCAAGGGAGCCATCATGAAACTGAAGCGAGTATCGATTGGGTTGACTGTCGGGTTGGGCATCGCAGCGAGCCAGGGCTGCATGGCAGAACCCATGGACGAGAGTGAGATCGGCGATGCCGAGCAAGCCGTGTGTGCGGGTTACACCTACGCCGGCACCTTCGCCGCCGTGATCACCGCGATGGCTCGCGAGATCGGCGAACTGCATCCGACCAAGTACCTGGTCAAGCAGACCAACATGTGGGGCTCGGGCGCGGACGGCGTTGCGCTCACCCAAGCCGCCAAGGACAAGTGCGCGTCGCGAGGCTTCGGTGCCTGCCCCGCCACCCAAAACCTGCTGGACATGCAGGATCCCGGCATCAACGCCCCGGGCATGGTCCCGACGACCGTCTTCGCTGCTGGAGACTACCGCTCCAACCTCGTCAGCAAGCTTCAGGATCAGGTCAACTTCGAGAACAGCCGCGCCATCAACGGCCAGTGTATGCCGGGTGCACACACCCTGACGGAAGACTTCGAGGAAAACGGCGGGACATGGCCGCGGACGGCCGAGTGCGGCACGGAGTACCGCTTCACGCCCAGCTTCGGCGGCGGCGGCTCCGGCTTCGAGGTCGTTCGTGAGGCTGAAAGTTACAACGCCAACAACCGCAACAACAGCCAGCACAACTGGACGCAAAGCGGCGGCAACATGACGATCGGACCGGACTGGTCCTATACTTGGACCAGCAATATCCCTGGGTCGTCGCCGAACCTCTCGTACAGCATCAGCTTCCCCGCAGCTGGCAGCTACAAGGTGTGGCTCCGCGGCATGGGCGCGAACGCCAACAACGACTCGGCGTACGTCGGCATCAACAACAGCACCAACGGTCAGATCGTCGACTTGCCCGAGAACGGCCAGCTCGGCTGGTCCTCGGGTGACATCAATGTTCCCAGCGCTGGCACGCACAACGTGCAGGTGTTTGCCCGTGAAGATGGGTTTTTCCTCGACAAGGTCGTCGTGAACCAAAGCAGCACGGCGCCCAGCGGCAGCAGCGGTCCTGTCTGCAACACCCCCGCGGACATCGGGCTTCGCATCGCCCAGTTCTCGGTGCCGAACGTCAACTTCCGCGCGGACTCCACGGGCCTGATGTGCGACCCGGACCCCGAGGACGATCCGACCGGTCCCGGCTCGGGTTCTGGATCGGGTACCTGCGGGACCCAAACCTTGATCGACTACGACATCAACAAGGTGGGTACCTGCTGCCAAACGGGTGGCAAGACGTATCAGCCGTACCGCAAGGTCAACGGCGTTTGGACCAAGCTCATCTGCAAGATCTGAGCGCGGTTCTCCGGAGCGCTCTCCTTCGAGAGCGCTCCGGGTTCATCGGCTAGTTCCGGTGGGGTGAGGCAGAGTCGGTTTCGCTCCCCAGCTCTAGAGCCCCATCGCTACGTGTTTCGTTTTCGCGGGTCGGTTTTCGCTCACCGACCCGCGTCTTTTTTGAGCGGAGCTGGTTAGAGTATTGTTTACCGCTCCGCACCTCATCTCACATAATCATAACGAATTCACGAATGAATCATATTGAATGATTGCGTGAATCAGGTTTTTTGGGGGACATTGGTTGCTAGGGTTGCCCCGTGGGCAGGAAGGTTTCGGACAAAGTCATGATTCGTTCAAGGTTGTTCGTGGGTCTGTTGGCAGTTCTCGGCGCGTCGCTCACAGCTTGTGCGGGGGAGGCCGGTGATCCCCCCGAACAAGCCTCGGAGGCCTCGCAAGCCATCATCGGCGGTACCCCGGCAGTGGGTGACAAGTACGCCGCCGTCGGTGGTTTGGTGGAGGCCTTCGTGGACCCCTACTACGGTGTGCTCGCGTACAGCACCTTCTGCTCGGCAACGCTGGTCGGCCCGCAAGAGATCGTCACCGCGCGGCATTGCACTAAGTACCTCGACAATCTCAGCTATCCCGACAGCGGGATTTTCTTTGCCATCGGGGAGAACGCCTACTTTCCTGACCAGTACGTTCAGGTGGTCGGCTACGAAGCAGCTCGTCCCGGGAAGAAGAAGAACAACGGTTTGCTCCGCGACGGCGGGCGTGACGTGGCGGTCATGTACTTGGAAAGCGAACCCGAAGGCGTGATCCCCGCGAAGATCGGGCGCTTTCAGAAGCACATGCTGGGCCAGAAGTTCGAGCTAGTGGGCTTTGGACGCAACGACGACTTCAACGACGGTGCACGTTATCGGGGCGTCGCCAAAGCGCGCCAGATGCATGGACTCTGGTATTCGGCTCTGTTCGACCACAACCCGTGGAAGTACTGGAACTGGTACTGGACCGACGCCGACACCAATCCCAGCTGGAAAGAAGGGCGAGAGTGGTGGCGGACGTACCGGCTGGAGGCGGGTTACGAACTCTTGGCCGGTGGAGACGACGGTGAGGCGCTCGGCTGTTACGGCGACTCCGGCGGGCCCTTGCTCCGCGGCAACAATGCCCACTCGCTCACTGTATACGGGGTCGGCTTCGCTACGGAAGCCTCGAAGTCCAGAGTCTGCGACAACGGCAGCGCGTTCTTGGTCTTCCACAAAGAGGAGATCCTGCACTTCCTGCGACACGCGCTCTGAGATCGGCAACGCTCGGATGTGGGTTCGCGGCTGCGAGCGAGCCCTTCCGAGCGCTTCAATCTCACTGGACAATCGATGCCGCCACGCGAGCGGTGGCACCGATTCTCTGTTCGATTCGCGGCCTGAAACGGGCTCATCC
>JAICQQ010000142.1 GCA_025937785.1 Polyangiaceae bacterium | reverse complement strand
CTCCGGGAGAGCGTGAGCGGCGGCGGGCCGCTGAGGGGGTGGGAACGGGGGGCGCCTTGGGTGTCAGCGGCCGGGGCTGAAGACTCATCGCCTCGAGTGCATCGCCTCGAGTGCTGTGACAATCACCGCTTCTCGGAAGCGAGATGTGTAGGATCCTGAGACTGGGATAGGCTCGAAGGGCCGGCCGCACCAGCAGCGACTTCAGCGACGGCGCTTCGCCGGCGGTTTCGCTTTGCGCCCGCGCTTCGGGTAGATGCGCTCTTCCTGACAGTTGTGAGTCACGGAGTAGCCCGAGCGCATCTGAGGTTTGGGCCGGAAAGTGGAGACGAGCGCCGGGGACCCGGGCAGTACGCGGTCCGTGGGCAACCCGAGGCACTCTTGGGAATCCGGCGCGCGCTCTTGCTCGGCCGACGGCTCACCCCCAGCGTCGGCGCTCGAGGCTGCAACGATGGCCGCGGAGCTTGCCGCCGCCGGCACGCTGAACCGCGGCAGCTTGGGCGCCGGAGGGATGGCCGCCGGTGCCGGACGGCTCGAGGCGTACGCCGCGTCGGTCAAACAACGCGGCAGCGGAGTTTCGGGGGCTAGCGTGGGGGGGGGATCGACGGCTGCCTGGGCGGTCAGGGATGTCACCGGCTCTAGCTCTGGCTCTAGCTCTAGCTCTAGCGGTGCCAGCTTCGAATCCAACTCTCGGTCTGCGCTACCCACTCCGTGCTTGGCTCCGGTGGTGGATTCTCGTCGGAGCCGTGTCAGCGGGTGAGCGAGCGGAGCGCGGCGAGAGCCCTGCTGGCCAAATCCATCGTCGTCCGAAGAGCCTGCCGTCATCCGTGACTCCAAAGCGAGTATGGCCGTTTTTGCGGCTTTCTCAACGAAAGATTTGTTGACATGAGAGCCACGCCGATTCAACTGGTCTGGACATGCTCCACGGGCTGCCACGGCGGCCACCGTCTCCTACCTTGGTGTCGCGCGTGTCTCTCAATTCGCTAACCTGCGAATCTATCTTTCATCTAACAAATATGCCACGGGGCACGGTCGCCAAATGCGCCCGCTTTCTAGGCTTTTGTGGCGTTCCCGTGGCTCGCGTCGTCCGAGCTGTGCGGCCGGGCCCGCGCGCTCGCCGCGAGCGGTGGCCGAGGTCACCACTCGTGGGTTCCAGTGAGTCGTGCACACGCATGTGGCTGGCTGTGGTAGGCTGTGTGCACGTGGTGCGGTTCGAGGTTCTGCAATGCTGGGCGCTTCGCAGCGCCGTACGCTGGGCGAGAAACCGTCGCGTGCTAGCGCTGCTTGCGGTAACCCTGCTCTGCTCGCTAGGGTGCGGTGCACCCCCGAGCTACCTGTTCCAAGCGGCCGGAGGACAGCTGGAGCTCTACCGGCAGGCGCGCCCCATCCCCGAGGTCATCGCCGATCCCAGAACGCCAGAATCCATTCGGGAGCTCTTGCGGGAGGTGCCCCGGGTGAAGGCGTTTGCTTTGGCGCACGGCCTCGAGGTGAACGACAACTACGACGACTTCGTCGAGCTGAATCGACCCTACGTCGTGTGGTTCGTGAACGGCAGCGATCCGTTGGGGTTCTATCCGCTGGCGTTCTGGTTCCCGGTGGTGGGAACTTTTCCTGGTCTCGGGTGGTTCGACGAGGGCGAGGCCAGGCAGCACGCTGCGGAGCTGGCGCGCGGAGGCTGGGACGTCAGCGTGCGCGGGGTGCGCGCGTTTTCGACGGGTGGCTGGTTCAGCGACCCCATCGTCTCGAGTATGTTCACCGACAGCGCGAACGCGTTCGGCTACCTCGTCAACGTGATCTTGCACGAGTCACTGCACGCGACGATCTTGGTGGCGGATCAACAGTTCTACAACGAGAGCTTGGCGAGCTTCGTCGGGGACCAGCTCACGTTGCGATACCTTGCGCAACGTTTCGGTGAGAACTCCGAAGAGATGCGCATTTACCGTGAACGCCAGCTGATGAACGAGCAGGTCGAGCGGCTGATCGCCGATCGCTACGACGAACTGGAAGCCTTGTACGCCTCGGACAAGTCGATTCACGACAAGCTGATCCGCAAGCAACAGATCATGCGGGAGCTGTTCGTGCGTGTGGGGTTCGAAGACCTGCCCACGAACGCGACGTTGGTGGGCACGCGGCTGTACGACGTGGGCCAGGCCGAGTTCGAGACCTTGCTGGAGCGGTGCGGTCATGACTGGCAGCGGTTCATCCGCGTCACCGGCAGCGTGAATGCCAAGCAGTTCGGCGGCCCGCAAGAAGAGGACTTCACTCCAATCGTGAAGCGCTTGGCCGCTCGCGAGTGCAAGCCCTTCGCACCGCGCCGTCCGACGCTGTATCGGTGGGGCCGCCAGTCCGCCAGCCGCTAGTCTGCCAGGAAGCTGAAAGCTGGCCGCTCAACGGCCCAGCGCGAAGCTCAGCGCCTCGGGGCCCACGCCGACCACGAAAGGCGTATAGGTCATGACCAGGCCCGTCGCGTCGGCGGGGACCTCGAACGTGATGAAGCCACGCGCCTGGCCGTCCCGCGTCAGGCGATCGGCGCGTAAGGTCGGCGTGCAGCCGGCAAGGTCGACTGGGTAGTCGCGGTCCTGGTCGTCGCGCAGGGTGGCCAAGAACGGATTGGCGGGGACTTCGCGCTCGCTCCGCGCCTCGATCAGCACGTCGACCCCCAACTTGATGCGACCGGCGGCGGGCCGAAAATGCGGCTCGACCTCGCAGGTGGCCACGCGCACCAGCGTCATGACGTAGTCGCGCGATTCTGCTCGCTCGCCGACGGCGTGCGGGGCGACGGAGAGTCCCAATGTCCTCGGCTCGGGGCTGGGTGGAGTGAGGTCGAGCTGTGGGCGGGGCAGCACGCTGCCGGGCCCAGCGCTCGCGGCGGCGCCGGCGGTGTTGCTCCCGGATGGCGAAGCGGAGTAGGCGGACTGCTCCGTGCGCTCGCAAGCGACGACGAGGGCAGCGCCGAGCAGCGTGCGCGCGACCTTGCGGGCTCGGTTCTCGGCCATGCCCTACCGACCCAGATCGCGAGTCACCAGCGTTCCGCGCGCCTTGGTGGCGTTCCCTAGACGAGGTGCGTATTCGAAGCTGAGCCCCCGCGCCTCGCGGGGCAAGACGAAATTGACGAAGCCTGTCGTGGTCATGCCAGCCGCGAGCGGGTCGCCCACCAAGCGCGGCGTGCATCCCGTGAAGCTCGGCGCGTAGCGACGACGTTCGGAATCCACGAGGCTCGCATAAAAGTAATTCTGTGGGACCTGATCGGCGCGTGCTCGGAGCTTGACCTTGACGCCCAGCAACATCTCATCGTTGCCGAGGCGTGCGTATGGGGCTGCCTCACAGTCGCGCACCGTGACCACATCGAGCTCGAAGGGTCGAGCAGCGGGACCCGCGCTCGCCGAAGCGCCCGGCGTCCCCGGTCGCGGTGGCGCGCTCCCTTGCTGGCACGCCAAGAGCAGCGCGCCGAAGAGCGCCGAGGCCAGGCGAGGACGGGGCGAGGGAAGGTGAAACATGCAGCTTAACGGTTCCGGGGGGCTCAGCGGCCCAGGTCGAAGAGCGTCGCCTGGTCGTTCAAGAATTGCCGAGGTCTCACCTGCAATTCAAGCGAACTTGCTGACTTCGGAATCGAAAAGACGACCCACCCTGTCACGCTCTCATGAGCCGCCAGGCGGGTGTACTTGAGCAGCGGCTCGCAGTTCTCGGTCTTGACGAAAGGTTCTGCACCGATCGTGGGGCCAGCCCCGTAGCGAAGCTTCACGTGGCTGTGACCGATCGCGATCGATTCGTCGTGGGCGGCGGCCTCGAGTTCGACCCCGAGAAACAGCCGTTCCGGCGCTGGGCGCCAAGCGTCTCGCCCCGAGCACTCGAGCACCCGCTTCACCTTGAGTACGTAGCCTGCGCCGGCCGCCTGCTGCCCGACTGAAAACACGCGTGCCCGCTCGAGGCCTGGGAGCTCGGGGCTGGGCGCTGTGGCCTTCGGTTGCGGACGCGCTTCGCTCGGGGCGGGCGCGGTCTCCGAGCGGCGCGAGCAAGCGGTGCCTGGCGACAACAGCGAGAGCAGCGAACACACTGAAACCCGCCTCTGGTAACGCCTGGCGCGGCCGCGCGGCCGAGGCGCGCGGGAGTTACGGTGGTCGGCGTTGTGCTGTGCTACACCCGGTGGCCGCATGACGAAGGAGCTCGAGTCAATCACAACAAGGCCCTCGATCCATCCCTTGATCTGCGTTCGCGCGGCGGGTGTACGCCCCAGCCACGCGTTGACTGCCCTGGCTCTGCTCCTCGGTGCGTGTGACTCGGGGTCGAGCGCGGGGTCGAGCGCCGCACCCGCCGGCTCGGCTTCGGCCGGAGCCAGCGCCGCGCCGAGCGCCTCCTCCGTGCCGGTTGCCAAGCTCGCCGGGGGCGTGCCCATCGCGCCCAGCGTGGTCGAGGGCGTCGTCAACCCGAAGCGAGAGCCCGCCTATGCCGGCCCAGTGGGCAGCGTCGCGGGTTCAGTCAGCATCGTCGGGGACCCCAGCCCCGTGGATAGGGTGCGCACGTCGATCCCCGCGGACTGTCTCGCGGCTCGCGAAACCTACAAGCATGCGTTCCGTGAAGGCATCATGCGTAGCGCCGCCGACGTCTTCGTCGCCGTCACCGGTTACGAGGGCTACCTGCCCGCGCGCGAGGACGTGATGACGCTGAACGCCTCCGGCTGTGCCTTCGACACCCGCACGGTCGGCTTGACCTTTGGCCAGGCGCTCGACATCGCCAGCAAAGATCGCCGTGCCTACGTGCCGGAGCTGTTGGGCTCGCGCGCCACGGCGCAGCTCGTGGTCACACCCGGGGGTGATCCAGTTCGCCTCTACCCACAGAGCCCGGGCCGCTACGTCTTGGTGGACAGCATGCGCACTTTCGCGACTGCAGACGTCCTCGTCGTTGCCTACCGCACGTTCGACGTGACGGGCTTGGACGGCAAGTTCGAAATCAAAGACGTGCCCGTGGGCAAGGTCACGCTCAGCGCCCTGTTGCCCGAAGCCATGCTCACCACTGAACGCGAAATCACCGTCGAAGCTGGCCAGACCACCAGCGTCGACCTCGAGCTCCGGTTCGACCAGAAACGCTACGAAGAGCAGCTCGCGAAGGCCAAGAAGAGCACGGCGGCACCAAAAGCCTCCGACTGAGCGCGGAGCGCTGGTATCAGTTTCCGAACAGGCCGTTCAGTGTGGTGGAGCCCACCTTGTCGGGAGGCTCCGAGCTTTCTTGGCTGCGCTTGCCGCTGCTCACGCACGCACCGTCTTGCGGGGTACAGTGGTTGACGGACTTGCAGTTGCTGGAACGCTGGCAATCAGCCGCCGTCACTGCGAGGCAGCGCCCGTCCTTGGCGGTGCAGGTGCCTTCCAGCGGGCAGCGCATCGACGCGCGGCAATCCTCGTTGCTGGTCGCCGCACAAGCGCCGTCGATCACGCCGCACTTACCGTCTTTGCTGCATTGAGTGGACTTCTGACAGGCTTCTGCGGTGGCCACGCAACGGCCGCCCTCGGCGTGGCAACGCGCTTGCTCCTTGCAGCCCGAGGATAGGGCGCAGTCAGCGTCGCCGGTCGAAACACACCGCCCGCCCTCGGCTTCGCACAGGCCGGACACGCCGCAGGGGCTCTCCGGGTCAGGGGTCTCGTCGAAGGTACCCGCGCAATGGCGGCGTGAGGTAGCGATACATTTGCCAGCTTGCAGCACGCAGCTGCCTTCGCTGGCGCACGACTTACTGCACTCTGCGTGGACACTTTTGCTGGGATCTTGGCAGTTGCCCCGGTACGCGCTGCAGTTGCCGTTCTGCTTGCAACCCTGGGAACCCTGACAGTCCTTGTCGTCGGCGGCGATGCAGGTCCCGTCCTTGGCGCTGCATTGGCCCTGCAGCGTGCACAGCTCCGAGGCTTTGCAATCGTCGTTCGCAGCGACGATGCAGGCGCCTTGCTCGTTGGGCGTGCATTGGCCAAGCTTGGCACAGTCGGGTTGCGCCTTGCAGCGGTCGGGATCTTCGCAAGCCAGGCTGGTGGCAACCAACAGCGACAGCGCTAGCCACGGGAAGCGGACGTGATGCGATGAGGCAGCGGATGTGTACGGCATAGTCTTCTCACGGAGGTAGGCGTTCGGCTGCGGGGGTGACGTCGGCCGGGTGGGTGTCGCCGAGCTCCAGTTCTAGCCGGCGCAGCTGCTCGGTGACGAGCGGGTCCCGAGGCGTCTCTGCGGCCGCAGCGCGGAGCCAGGCGCGCGCGGCATCGTCACCGACGCGTCGCTTCAGCAGGTCGGCAAAGAGCACGCTGCCGAGGAGGCTCGGCGTCGTCGGGGTTCCGTCCAGGGTCTTCAGGGCGGCTTCGTAGACCGCCTCGTTGCGCGAAAGGTCGGCGGAGCTCAACACCGTCACCCACGCAGTCCCGTCAGCAGGGTCGGCCTGGTGCACGTGGTTCGCCCGTTCCAACCCGGCGCCGGTCTTTCCGAGCGCGACCGCTCGGGCTGCGACCTCGCCCTCGGGAAGCTCGAGCTCTAGCGCCAGCTGGCCCGCTTCGTCGGTGGTGTCGTTCAGCAGCGCGCGGTCGAGTTCTTCGAGTCCCGGGGCGGCCTGCCCGTTCGGGACGAAGGCTTTCGGGGACCCGCCCTCCCGCACGATCGCACGCTTCCAGTGGACGAGCGTGGCGAGGCCGGGGTGTAGGGCGATGGCCGCGTCGAGGTACCGGAGCGCGTCGCCCGGCTGCTTCATGCGCAGGAAGGTCTCGACGACCAGCGTGGTAGTCGGCAGGTGCAGCGGGTCGAGCGTCAACGCGCGCAGCGCAGCGTCGTTCGCCGGCTTGGGCTTTCCTAGCCGCAAGCTGCAGCGCCCGCGTTCGTACCAGAGGCCGGCGAAGTCTCCATCGATGCGCGCCGCCTGCTCGAAGGCCTCGTCGGCGCTAGCTCGACCGCTGGCGCAGCGGACGCTACCCAGGCGCGTCCAGATCCCGACGCTGTCGGGATCGAGCGCCAGCGCTTCTTCGTAAGCTGTTTCGGCGCCCTGGTACTGCTCCAGCGCTTCGAGTTGGGCCCCGCGGGCGTAGGCCGCGTAAGCGTCGGGGCCAATGAAGCGGCCGTCCTGGACTCGTCCATCGACGACGCGCGTCACGCCGCCCCCGAAGGCACTGCAAGCAGGCACGAGCGTCGAACCAAGGGTGAGGCCGAGGGCGAGGGCGCGGACCGAGCGCGACGCTGGGAGCGCGCGGGCTTCGTTCAAACCACCTCCGCGAGTGCGCTCAGAAATCTTTCGTTCTCGTGGGTCAGACCGATCGTCACGCGCAGGTAGTGCTTCAAGCGACCGCCGTGTTTGTGGAAGCTGCGTACCAGAACGCTCTGAGCTTTCAGTCCCTCATACACCTCTTCGGCTGAGGCTTCGGTCTTGATCCAAAGAAAGTTGGCTTCACTCGGCGTAACGCTGATCCCAGGAAGCCCCGCGAGTCGTGCCGCGACTCGCTCGCGCTCGCTCACGACGGTGTCCCGGATCCGCGTGAGCTCGTCGCCGAGCTCGGTCACGACCAGGGTCGCCAGCTCTTGCGTGGGCACCGGCAGATTGTACGGCAGCCGCACCTTGTCTACTTCTCGAACCACCTCACTGCGAGCGAGCATCCAGCCCAGGCGCAGCGCGGCGAAGCCAACCTTGGAAAGCGTGCGCAGAATAACCACGTTTTCGTGGGTGCGCAGCAGGTCGAGCTGATGCCGCGAAGCGTAGTCGACGTAGGCTTCATCCACGATCACGAGGGATTCCGCGGCACTCTCGACCAGGCGCACCAGGTGATCCATGGCGACCATGGTGCCGGTCGGGTTGTTCGGACTCGCGACGAAGATCAGACTCGGCTGGAACATCTCGACGGCTTTCGAGACGGCGTCGGGGCTCATGCCCCAGCTCGCGTCGAGCGGCACCTCCATGACTTGGTGTGCGTGAATGCGCGCGGTCATGCGGTACATCACGAACGTCGGTGTCAGGGTGAGCACGCCCCCGCCGCTTTTTCCGTCGCGCCCGAAGGCACGGAGCAGCATCGCGATCAGCTCGTCGCTACCAACTCCGAGCAGCACCTCTTCCGGCGTCACGCCGCAGCGTTGGGCGATCGCCTCGCGCAGCCGCGGGCTGCCGGCGTCGGGGTAACGGCGCCAATCGATGCGCGCCGCCCGTAACGCGAGCTCTGCGTGGGCTTCCTTGGAGAGTAGGCTCGGCGCTTCGTTGGCGTCGAGACGCACCTCGAACGCTCCAGGTGCCGGTGTGTAGGCAGACATATCTGCGAGCGCCGGGTTCAACCAGCGACGCCAACCGCGCGTGTCCGTCACGGGTACCTCCGCAGCGCGTGCAGGCTCTCTTCAGCGGCTTCCAGCGTGACGCGGCCGAGTTCGACGATGGTTCGAGCCACCGCTTCTACCTCGTCGGCGACGGCCCCTGCGGCGATCGCGATGCTGCGAGCGTGCAGCGACATGTGCCCGCGCTGGATCCCCTCCGTCGCGAGCGCACGCAGCGCGGCGAGGTTGGAAGCCAGCCCCACCGATGCGGCCACCATGCACAGGTCGGCCGACGACTGCACCTTCAAGATCTCGAGCGCGAGTTTGGCGACCGGGTGGACGCGCAGCGTGCCGCCGACGATGCCGAGCGCCAGCGGCAACTCGAGCTCACCTACCAGGTCGCTGCCGTCACGCCGCCAGACCGCGAGCGGGCGGTACTGCCCCGAGCGCGCCGCGTAAGCATGCGCGCCGGCCTCGACCGCGCGAAAGTCGTTGCCGGTGGCCAGCACCACCGCGTCGACGCCGTTCATGATGCCTTTGTTGTGGGTGGCCGCGCGATACGGGTCGATCTCGGCGAAGCGAGAGGCCTCGACGATGCGGTCGATGATCTCTTCTCCGGCCATGTCGGGTGGGGGAGGGCGAGAGCTGTTTCCGGAGCTCGTGCGGGTCAACAGCAGCTCGCGAGCGTGCACGCGGCAGGTGGAACGCACGCGGCGCCGATCGCACAGGTTCGACAAGATCCGGAGGCCGAGCGCGCCTCCGCTGAGCTCGGCGGCGCGGGGGCCGATGGCTTCGGCCATGGAATTCACGAGGTTTGCGCCCATCGCGTCCTGGCAGTCGACCAGCAGGTGCAGCACGATGTCCCCGCGACCCAGGTCACGGACTTCGATGCAGTTCGGGCCACCGCCGTAGCGCAGCAGGCCCGGCGCCGCTTGCCGTGCGAGTTCGAGGAGCTCGTCCTGATGGGCTTCCAGCGCGCGGATGGCTCGGTTCGAATCGGGAACTCGGAACAGCTGCACTTGCGCCGTCATCAAGCTCTCGACCATTTCGGCGTGGAAGCCGCCGCTCGCCCGGATCATGCGCGAGGCATTGGAAGCGGCGGCGATCACGCTTGGTTCTTCGACGACCATGGGCACCAAGCGGTCGCCACCGTTGATGCGCACGTTGAGCGCAATGCCGAAGGGCATGCCATACACGCCGAGCACGTTTTCGACCACCTTGTCGGCGATCACGGGGTCGAGGCCGCCGCTCGCGACCGCTTGTGCCAGTTGTTCGTACGGGACGCTGCTCTTCTCGGCGATGGTCTGGCGGCGTTCGTCCAAAGAAAGCTTGTAGAAGCCGGGGATGCGGGAGGAATCGGTCATGAGGCTCGTGGTTCGGAGTGCGGTTGCGGCTCGACGTGGGACAGTCCAGGCGCCCCCACGCCGAGGTCTAGCGGCTTTTGGCCGAGGCGTCTTGCCAAAGCCAGAAGCTCCGGGCTGGGGGCGGTCAAACCCGCGTAGAGCGAAACATCGCCGCCGCCCGCGCCGGAAGGTAGGACACAGCCGCCCTCGGTTTGCGCCCGCTCGTGCAGTTGACGCACGGCGTCGACGACGATCGTGGCGCTGGCTGCCTCACCCAGCTCCGCGAGCGCGCGGTGTTGCGCCGCGAGCGCGTGCACCACGTCCACGGCGGAGCCTCGAGTCAGCGCCGCCTCGAACGCTTCGGACGCTTGGGCTTGGGCTCCGAGCCTACGCGCGAACACGGCTGGATCCTTGCGTTCGAGCTCGAACACGGTGGC
Source organism: Polyangiaceae bacterium (assembly GCA_025937785.1). GTDB lineage: Bacteria > Myxococcota_A > Polyangia > Polyangiales > Polyangiaceae > JAICQQ01. The sequence goes on along the minus strand of JAICQQ010000142.1, from coordinate 11,079 downwards.
AACGAAATGGCTGGTCGAGGCGGGCTCACCGCTGGCCCAGACGCGGAACACGAGCTCTCGGGGCAGCGTGACGGGGGTCAACTGCAAGGCGCCAGCCGCCTCTCGCCGCACCAGCAGGTGACCGCCGAAACTGCTGGCCGCGACGTCCACGCCGCTACCGCCGCCCTGCGCCCTGCGATGGGCGGCAAGTGCCTCGGCAAAGACGCCTTGCCTGAGGTCCTCGAGCCGTGCTTCCGGTCGCTCCGCCGCGCTGAGCACACCCAGGCAGGCGACCAGAATGGCCGCGCTCGACCCCAGCCCGAGCTTCTGGCCTTGATCGCGCAGCAGAGCTGCATCGAAGTAGGGCTGCGCGCTGCCTGGCCGCGCTGCAGAAAACTCCGGGGTCGTGAACGAGGATGCCCGAGTGCCGTCGGCGACCACGTAGCGATCGACCGCGGTGACCAGCGCCGGCGCGCCCGCGAGAACTGCGTAGGCACCGGAAAGCACGAGCTTCCCCGGGGCACGCATCAACACGAGGCGCCTTCGTCCGTGAGCAGCCGCGCGCCCGGGCCGGGCGCACAGGGGATCACCCGCTTCACCTGAACCAGGCTCGCGAGCTCGCGCTGCAGGGCTGCGGCGTGTCGGGCTTCCACCAGCACCTTGACGTGAGGACCGGCGTCGATGGTGAAGTAACACGGTAGGCCCTCCTTGCGGAGTGCCCGTACACGGTGCACGACGCCCAGCGTAGCGTCCGTGAAGAACACGATCGCCGGACGGGTCGCCCACATGCTGGCGTGCATCATCATCGTGCTCTGCTCCATGCAGGCCCCCAGCGTGTCGAAGCGACGTTCGCGGATGGCTCGTTCGGCCTCCTGATACAGCTCGGGGGCGTGCGCGACCCAGGCGGAATAATAGGGGCTCTCGCGCTTGGTGACTTCCATGGCCTCGGTCGATCCGAGCGGCTTGCGGCCCTCTTCGGTGACCGCCACCAGCAAGCGCAGATCCCAGTGGGTGCTGGGAGCTACCTGGTGAGCGTGCTCCGAATCTGCGGGCAGACTCGCAAACCCGCCGAACAATGAGCGCGCTGCGGACGCGGAGCTCTGGCGGGCCAGTCCGCTCACGGCCTCCAACGATAGCGAGAGGCCAGAGGCGTGCGACGCTGCGAGCGCGAGCGCGGCAAAGCCGGAAGCGCTCGACGCCAGCCCCGCCGCGGTCGGGAAGTCGTTCGTGCTCTCGACCCGAGCGCGGAGCTCGAAGCCGCGCAGAGCGCGCACCCGATCCAGCAGCGCCACCACGCGCGCGTGTTCGCGGCCGGCGACCAGCGCACCGTCGAGTTGCACACGATCGGCGGAGAGCTCGGCATCGAACTGAACGCGAGTGGTCGTCGTGAGCCCGTCGAGCGTCAACGAGAGGCTGGGGACGGCCGGCAGGTTCCGCGCCGAGTCACTCTTCCCCCAGTACTTGATGAGGGCGATGTTCGAATGCGCACTGGCCAGTGCGAGGTGCCTCGTCACGGGGTCGGCTCGCTTCTGGCGGCGCCGGACGATGGAGCGCCCACCACGCCCGCCGCCGCTTCAGAGCAGGTAGCGACGAACGCCTCGAGCCCCGCCTGCCTCCAGGCCTCGACGATGGCGTCGGGATCGTCGGCGAGCGCGATCACCGATCCGCCGCCACCGGCTCCGGTGAGCTTGGCTCCGAGGGCGCCTCGTTCACGGGCGATGGCGCACGCGCGCTCGATTTCGGGCGTGGACAGGAACAGCCCCGACAGCAGCATCTGGTTATAATCCATCAGCTTACCGAGTCCCGTCCGATCGCCGGCGCTCAGGCAGAGCGCGGCGTTCTGTACCAACGAGTGGATCCCTTCGAGTGTCTTGTCGACCAGCTGGGGTCGCCGCTCGCGCAATCGCGCCACGTTTTCGACCATCGTCTTGGTGCTCGCGGCCGGGCCGGCTTTGACGATCGCGAGCCTGAGCGGAGCCGCGAGTTCGACGAACTCCGGCGCCAGCCCGCGCTTGAACTTGAAGCAACCGCCGTAGAAGGCGGCGGTGGTGTCGATGCCGGACGGGTTGCCATGGAACACTCGCTCCCACGCGTCCGCCGCGGCGAGCACGCGTTCGGCGCTGGCGGGTCGTCCCAGGGCCTCTAGAGCCGCCCGCGCGATGGCAACGCCGAGCGCCGCGGACGAACCGAGGCCGGAACCCGTGGGCACATCGAGTTCGGCGGCGACCGAGAGCTCGGACGCTGCGAGGTCGCGACGGGGCGCTTCGAGTTCCGAAGCGGGCGCTTCGAGCTCGGAACGGAGCGCGCCCAACGCTTGCAACACCTCGGGCGCCTCGACAGCACGACCGTCGATGCGGAGGCTGGGCGCGGCGGATGGACCGGCGGTGACGCTGGCGCGCGCGCCGCGATCGATACCCAGCGCCAGCGCGGGCACGCCGTAGACGACGGCGTGCTCTCCCAGCAGGATGACCTTGCCGTGTGCCTTCGAGCTGCCGACTGCGCTTGCCATCGACCGTCGGCTCACTGGGTGCGCTGCGTGAGTGCGCGCAGCGCCCCTTCGAGAAGTTCGCGCCCCGCGGGTCGCAGCGGTGCCCGCTCGAGCGCATCGCTGGCCCGCGCCCTGAGCTCGTCGATGCGCGCGCGAACGATGCGGGCAGCGCCGCAAGTCTCGAGCACGTCGGTGGCTCGTTCGAGTTGGCGTTCCGTCGCGGCGTCGTTGCCGTACGCGGTCTTCAGAGCGTTCAGGCTCGCCCCCTTCGCGCGTTTCAGGCCCAGGACCAAGAGCGCGGTGCGTTTTCCGGCGCGAATATCGCCGCCTTGGGACTTGCCCGTGGTCGCGGGATCGCCGAAGACACCGATGAGATCGTCACACAACTGGAAGGCGATGCCAGCGGGCATCGCGTAGCGGTCCAAGCCCACCAAGAGCTTGGTGGATGCTCCAGCAAGAGTCGCGCCGAGTCGGAGCGGTCCGCGCACCGTGTAGCTGCCGGTCTTCAACGCGTACATCGTCTCGACGTCCTTGGAATTGCCCATGAGATCGATCTGCTGTCCGAGCACGGCGTCGAGCTGCATTTCGGCGAAGCAACGCACGAGCGCCTGTGCTCTGCGTGGCGCCACCTCGAGCCGCGAGAGCGCTCCGGTCGCCATGGCGACCGCGTAGTCGCCCGCCAGGATCGCCGAGTGCTCGCCCTTTTGCTCGGAACGAAAGCGCTTGGCGAGGTGGGTGTGCACGGTAGGTCCTCCACGTCGCACCTCGTCCTGATCCATCCAGTCGTCGTGAATCAAGAAGTACGTTTGCAACAGCTCGAGCGCTACACCCGCGTCGAAGACCGTTTCCAGATCTTGTGTCTCGTTCACCGAGCGAAAGCCCGCCACGGCGAGCGCCGGCCGCAAGCGTTTGCCCCCGCGCAAGCTGAGATCGCGCACGGCCGACACCATCGCGGTCACTTCTTTTCCCAGCGGCCGGGAGGCCTCGGCATGCTCGTCGAGAAAGCCCAAGAGCCGCGCTTCGACCTCTCGCTGCACCGTCGGCAAGAGCAGGAAGAACGGATTGGGGTGAATCCGCTTCGCGCCGGTGCTCCCCCGGCCGCCGCCCGCTGCGGACCCGCCTTTCTTCTTCTTGAGCATGAAACAAGCCGAATCTATGGAGCGGTCGGGGCCCTGTCAACTTCGGCGGGCGGTAGGGAAGCCTGGCCTTGACACCCGGCTGCTTCGGTTCCAGTCCTGACGCCCGAGAACACGCTCCGGCAGCGCCAGCCCACTGACGATCGAACGAAGCCATGAGTGACATTTCCCGCCGCAAGGCCGACCACCTGGACTTGGCGGCGCACGGTGACGTGGCCTTTCACGAGACCACCACGCTTCTGGAGTGCGTTCGCCTCGTGCACCACGCGCTGCCCGACCTCGCTTTCACCGAGCTCGACACGAGCGCGAACGTATTGGGGAAGACGCTGCGGGCGCCGCTGTTGATTGCGGCCATGACCGGCGGCACCGACCGAGCCAAGCAAATCAACAAAGAGCTGGCGTCGATCGCGGAAGAACGAGGCTACGCCTTCGGCCTGGGGAGCCAGCGTGCGATGCAAAAAAGCCGCGCCGCGCTGGCTTCGTATGCCGTTCGGGACGTGGCACCCACCGCCCTGATCCTCGGAAATGTGGGCGTCGTGCAGGCCCGGCGAGCGTCGACGGCCGAGCTCGAAGATCTCGTAGGGTCGGTCGGAGCCGACGCGCTGTGCGTTCACCTGAACCCGGCGATGGAGCTGATCCAAAGCGAAGGCGATCGAGACTTTACGGGCGGCACCGAAACGCTGGCGCGGTTGGTCAGCGAGCTGAGTGTGCCCGTGATCGCGAAGGAAACCGGGTGCGGACTGTCACCCTCGGTGCTGAAGCAGCTGAAGAGCATCGGCGTCGCGCACGTCGACGTCTCGGGGGCCGGGGGTACCAGTTGGGTCGGCGTCGAGACGCGTCGCGCCGAAGGCGCGCGAAAGCAGCTGGGTGAAGTCTTTTGGGAGTGGGGTGTGCCGACGGCTGCGTCGGTGGCTTACGCGGCTCGCTGTGGCTTCAGCACGGTGTTCGCCACCGGCGGGATCCGCAACGGTCTCGACGTGGCAAAGTCGCTCGCGCTCGGGGCACATGCCGCGGGTATCGCGCGCCACGCGCTGGTGGCGCTCGAGGGCGGTGGCCGCGCAGGCGCGCTCGAATACCTGGCCGGCGTCGAGCTGCAGTTGAAGACAGCGATGCTGCTCACGTCGCAGCGCTGCTCGGAAGGCTTGCGCCACGCCGACCGCGTCGTGACCGGCGAACTCGAATCCTGGTTGGCGCAGCTGTAAAACCGCGCGCCGCGGCGAGCGCTGCTAGCGCTTGGGGGCCACGGGCGGCGGGGGATGCGAATGAGCTACTGAGGACTCACGACCCGAGTAGGCGAGCTTGGACGCTTCTTGGTACAAGCTTTTCGCGCCGCGCAGATCGGGCGTTTCGCGCATCAGCTGGATCAGTTTCTGCATCGCAATCCCCGGCGCCAGCGACGCGTCGAGCAACCCCAGCTTGATCCGGAGCACCTGAAATGTCTGATCCCGGGGTGCGGTTTCGAGCGCCTGCCTGGCCTCGTCGAGGGCCTCTTTGGCGAGCAGCTGATCGATGGTTTCGTAGAGTGCGTCGTGCCCCGCGGTCATGGGTAAACCATAGCACCGGATGCGCGAGCTTCTTAGTTTGCTGCGGTCCCTGACCGGTGCGCGCGGGCTCGACCGCGGCAACGCTCGCACGCGGCAACCCAGTTCTCGCTCTTTCCGACCCCCACTGCCCCAAGGTCCGAGTGCCGAGCTCGTTGTGCTGGAAGGTAGGTCCCTTCGTGAGAAGTGTTCCGCTGGCGGCCGGCCGCACGGATTGTGTGCACGGAGGCGCTCACGATCCGCTCGGGATCTGTATGTTGTCCCCACACACGGTGCTCGGTGCCGGCCGTGCCCTCCGAGCTGCGCGGCCGCGCCGGAGGACGCTGCACCGGTGTCCTGGGACCGTTGCACCGGACCCGCCATCCGCGGGGCAGGCCGCCGTGCGGGGGCCGGTCAATTTTAGCCGAGGTCCCCACAAGTTTGGGCCAATTGAGCCGTTAGTGCTGTTGGCGGCAAGGCTTTATTGCGCTTTGGTTGCCATGCTACCCTGCAAACCACGTGAGCTGCTCACTTATCGCAAATGGCTGATCCTCCGCGTAAACCCCACCCACCCACGAGCGAGTCGGCTCCTCCAGACCTGCGCAAAGAAGCAGATCAAGTCCTGCAGAACCTCACGAAGGGCTCTCGTGTGACCGAGGACTTCATCCGGGAACACACGAAGCTGCGGACCCGGGCGCAAGAGCTCGAGCAAGAGAATGCCAGGCTCCGCGCTCAGATCGAGGCTGACGACGCAGTGCGCGAGCTGCTCGGCAAGATCGCCCGCCTGGAAGCCGAGAAGAAAGAGCTACTGTCGCGCTTCGCCGCCGCAGAAGAGGCGTCCAACGCGTTCGACGAGCGGCGCCGTGAGTTCGAGTCCGAGTTTGCGAACTTGGCTAACCTTTTTGTTGCGAGCAATCAGATTCATGCGAGCATGTCGCCACGGGGCGTCACGCGCCGCATCAAGGAAGTTTTGGCCCAGCTGGTCGGGGCCGAGTCGTACGCGATGTACATGGTGGACAATCAAAATGAGGAGCTGGTCCCGATCGCCTCGGAAGGGGTGCCCGCGGATCGATTGGTCTCCGTAGGCACGCGGGGCACGCGGCTCGGTGACGTGGCCCATCGTGGCTCCGCGGTGGTCGACGAGGAGGTCGATTCGAGCGTCGTCAACTTCGAAGCGCCACCTGCGATCGTTCCGCTCGCCATCGACGATCGGGTGGTCGGAGTGATTGCCATCTTCTCCACGCTGCGACAAAAGACCCGCTTCGACACCACCGACTTCGAGTTGTTCAAGCTTCTGGGTCAACATGCGGCTGCTGCGCTCGTGAGCGCCAGCTTGTTCGCCAAAGCCGAACGGCGTATCCCAGGCCTCGAGGCGTTTTTGGACCTGAGCGTGTAAGTTACAAAATGTCCGAGTACTCCTGCCTAATTGTCGAAGACTCTCCCATGATGCGCCAGCTCTTGGTGTTCGCGTTGGCGCGCATCAAGAACCTGAGGGTCACCGAAGCCGACGACGGCGTGGACGGCCTGCGGAAGCTCGCCTCTGCCAGCTACGACATCATCGTCACCGACATCAACATGCCGATCATGGACGGGCTGAAGCTGGTCAAGCGCGTGCGCAGCGATCCGGCTCACAAGGACACGCCCATCGTGATCATCACCACGGAAGGCTCGCAAGAAGACCGCCAGCGTGCGCTGCAGCTCGGGGCCAACGCGTACATCACCAAGCCGATTCAGGCGCCGCAGGTGATTGCCACGGTCAAAGAGCTGCTCAAGATCGACTGACGGCGAGCGGTTCCGTGGTTTGGGTCAAGATCTGTGGCGTCACCAGTGTCGCTGACGCGGCGCTCGCCCGAGACGCCGGCGCGGATGCCATCGGGCTCAATTTCGTTCCCAGCTCGCCGCGCGCGCTCGACGTCGAGCTCGGGCGTCGCATCCGCGATGCCGTCGGCGGTAGCCTCGAGGTCGTGGCTGTCGTCGCCGACTGCGAGCACGAGCGGCTGCTCGAGCTCAGAGCCGCGCTGGCGCCCGACTGGTTGCAGCTCCACGGCTCCGAGACGACCGATGCCCTGTCACGGCTCTTGCCGGGCGCTTACAAGGTCATCCATGTGCGCGATCCGGCCGATGTGGCCAGCGCCGATGGCTTTGCGGGCGACCGCCTGCTCGTCGATGCCAAGGTTCCGGGTCACCTCGGGGGCACCGGGCAAGCGTTCGACTATTCCCTGGTGCGCGAGCTCGCCCAGCGGCGCTCGCTCATCCTCGCCGGCGGCCTCAACCCCGCGACGGTGGCGGCCGCCGTGCAGCTCGTGAAGCCCTTCGGTGTCGACGTAGCCTCCGGCGTAGAAGTCGCCGGTCAGCCCCGCCACAAAGATCCGGAGAAAGTACGCGGGTTCGTGGAGCAGGCGAAGCGCGCTTCGTAACCTATCCGTCAGCCTCGAGACTGGGATGCGCCGCCGCGCGGTCGAGCTCCGCTCCCAGTTCCGCGCTGGCGAGCGCGAAGTGCCAGCGCAGGTGCCGCGAGAGATGGCGCAGCATGATGTGCCCGCGCACGCTGCCTCCTTTGTCGTTCAGGCGCGGGCTGCACACCGCGACTCCGGCGACGCCGGGCACGACAGCCACGATCACGCCGCTCACGCCGCTCTTGGCCGGCATGCCGGTCGCGACGAGGTAGTTGCCGCTCTCGTTGTACATGCCGCAGGTAGCCATCAGCGAAACTACGATGGCAACGGTGGCGGGCGAGAGCAGGCGACGCCCCGAGAGGGGCTCTCGGCCGCCGTTCGCCAGCACCGCCGGCAGGTGCGCCGCTGCTTGGATGCTGCCCGAGAGTGAGCACAGGGCGAAGTAGCCAGCGAGGGTAGCCTCGACGTCGCTGTCCAAAATGCCGTTGTGGCGCAGCATGTAGGCGATGGCACGGTTGCGATTGGCAGTGGCGCTCTCCGAAAGGCGCACGGCATCGTCGATACCGATGCGAGTCCCATAGAGCCGTTCTGCCCAGTCGAGCACCCAGGCCACCCGCTGCTCGACCGTGCCTCTGAGCTGACCTGCGAGCGCGATTGCGCCGGCGTTGACCAGCGGGTTGGCGGGGCGCGGGCCATGCGTTTCTAAGCGAGCGACGGAGGCGAAGTCTTGCCCGGAGGGTTCGGACCCGACCAGGCGAAACACCTCGACGGGTCCCCGTTCCTCGAGCAAGCCCGCGAGCAGCAGTAACTTTGCTGTGCTCTGGAACGTGAAGCGGTGGGTCGCGGCGTCGCCGGCCACGAGCGTGGCTCCGTCGAGACACGTGACCGCCGCGCTGAGCGCTTCGAGGTCTACGCGTGCCAGCTCCGGGATGTAGTCGGCGGGAGCGCCCTCGTGGTTGCGCCGAGCCTTCTCGACCGCTCCCCGGAGCACCTCCAGAATCGCCTGGTGTTGGGTAGAGAGCATGTGCGGTGGCGCCGTCGAAGTGGCGGTTACAGCGATACGGTGAGCGGCGAAACTTTGAAGCCGACCTGCGCGGTTTCGATGATGCACGCCGTCGCGTAGCCCCCGCCAGGGGCTTCGCCCACCGAACCCACGTTGACGATGCGGACGCCGTCGTCGAGCACGCGGTCGAAAGCGCCGTGGCTACCCCCACACACGATGAGCTCGGCGTACTCTTCACCGAGCAGCGCTCGCATTTCGTCGTCGCTCATCGCCTCGGAAAACGCCTCGGTGGGGTCGGCGGGGCTGCCGTGCACGACCAGCATGGTTTGGCCGGATTCGAGGGGCAGGGTGGCCGTGGGCGGCAGCTTGGCGAGCCTGGCGAGGATCAGGTCGCCCAGCTCCGTCCTGACCTCTTGCAGGCGCCGCAAGCGGGCCCGTTCGGTGTCCGTCGTGGCCGAGAGCTTCTTCGGATCGATGCGGGCGAGCGCGCGGTCGCCCACGCCTTGAACCACCAGCGCGTTGTGCCTGCGCAGGGTTTCCCACACCTTCAGCGGCTCGGGCCCAGGGAAGCAAAGATCACCGCACACTACGAGTTGATCCCAGCCGTGCGCGTTCGCTTCCGTCAGGACGGCTTGCAGAGCCCCGTAATGCCCATGAATGTCCGAGAGGCACAAAAAACGCAGCATGTTCAGCGACCTTTCAGGAGGCGCGCCGCTTCGAGGGCGGCGTAGGTGAAGATGATGTCGGCCCCCGCTCGGCGCAGGCACAGAAGGCTCTCGATCAGCGCGCGATCGTAGTCGATCCAGCCGCGCTCGGCGGCCGCCTTGAGCATCGCGAATTCGCCGCTCACGTGATACACGGCCACCGGCAGCGCCGAGTGTTCACGCACGAGCCGCACGACGTCCGCGTAGGGCAGTCCGGGTTTGACCATCAACCAGTCAGCGCCTTCGGCTTCGTCGGCGCGGATCTCACGCAGACACTCGCGCTGGTTGGCGGGGTCCATTTGATAGGTCTTCTTGTCGCCGCTCCTGGGGGCCGAATCGAGCGCTTCGCGAAACGGTCCGTAGAACGCGGAAGCGTACTTCACGCAATAGCTGCAGATAGCGACGTGCGTGAAGCCGGCTTCGTCCAGGGCCGTGCGAATGGCGCCCACACGCCCGTCCATCATGTCGCTCGGTGCCACCACGTCCGCGCCGGCGCGCGCCTGGGTCACCGCCATGGCGGCCAGGATCGGTAAGGTAATGTCGTTGTCGATCACCCCGTCGATCAGCACCCCGTCGTGTCCGTCCGAAGAATAAGGGTCGAGCGCTACATCGGTGATGACCAGGAGCTCGGGCACGGCCTCTTTCAGCGCGCGGATCGCTCGCGGCAGCAGGCCGCTCGCGTTCGTGCTCTCGCTGCCGCGTGGGTCCTTCAGAGCGTCGGTGAGCGCCGGAAACAGCGCCACGCCACCTACACCCAGCGCGTGCGCTTCGCGGGCCCGCTCCACCAGCTTCGCGATGCCGAGCCGAGATTGGCCTGGCATGGAGCTTATCGGTGTCTCGCTGCTGTCGCCCTCTTGGACGAACATCGGCCACACCAGGTTCGAGGCCGACAGGCTGGTTTCGCGCACCAGGGCCCGGAGGCTGCTCGTCCGCCGGTTCCTGCGGGGGCGCTCTGCAAGGTTCATGGCGCAACGCTAACCCAACCCGGCCAGCGTGCAGCTGGTTTTGTGTTTCTCGGCGTTTTGGTGCCAGTCTGCGGCTGGCGTTGCGCTACCATCAAACACGTGGGTGTGCTGTACCTAGCGGCTCTGATCCTCGGTCTCGGGACCATCATGGTCCAGCTCTTGATGGGCGGCGAGGGCGATGCCGATGCCGGCGACGCCTCGACGGACGTCGAACATGACTTCGAGACCGACCACGGTGGCGGGCACGCGGAGGCCGACGCCGGTTTTCTCCCGATCTTTCTCTCGTTGCGCTTCTGGATCTTCGGGTTCTTGGCCTTCGGCATGGTCGGCAGCTTGCTGCATTTTCTCGAGCTCGCCTCGGCGCCCGTGACGTTGGTCGTCGCGAGCGGAATGGGCATCGGCTCTGGCATGCTCGCGTCGTGGATCTTCCGCGTACTGAATCGCCAGCACGTCAGCTCGGGTGCCGGTGAAAACGACGCGGTGGGCCACGTGGGCAAGGTGTTGATCCGTGTCCCGGCGCAGGGCCACGGCAAGGTTCGGATCCAACTCAAGGGTCAAACCCTCGATCTGTTGGCGACGACCGACGAGGTCGAGCTGCTCGAGGGCGAACAGGTACTCGTCGAAGAAATGCACGACGGTCGCGCGCGGGTCGCCAAAGCACCGCCCGACTTCCTGACCCGCCCTTAGATCCCAAATCCGCAGCGAGCCGGCACTGCGAGCCCCGCGGCCCGTGGCAGCGACGCGCTAGCCCCGGGGCCTGCCACACGAGGCTAGCCCCGGGTGCCGCACGCACCGAAGCGCTAGCCCCGCGGCCCGTGGCAGCGACGCGCTAGCCCCGGGTGCCGCACGCACCGAAGCGCTAGCCCCGCGGCCCGTGGCAGCGACGCG
>JAICQQ010000366.1 GCA_025937785.1 Polyangiaceae bacterium | reverse complement strand
CCACTCGCCCTCCAGGCAAATGCGGGTGCCCTCGCAACCGGTAGCCGCTGTACAGTTCGAACTGTCCGAGTCTTGGCAAACCAGGGGCTTGTTGGTGGAGTGGGACGAACAGGCGCCGATCACGCACAACAGCGAGAAGGCGGCAACCGTCAGCGATCGAAGAGAAGACATTGGGCCGCAGTCTATTGAGACTCGCTACTGCTCGCAATCGTCGACCGCACCGCCGTCCAAAGAGTCACGTGAACAACTCTCGAGAGTTACGCCGGTCTGATTTCGGACTCTGGCTTGGCGTCGGAGCACATTCGTACCAAACGCGCTTTCGCAGCGCCTCGAACTTGTCCGCTCAGACGTCGCTCATTCACGCCCGCAAGCGCGCATCCCGTGGATCCAGGCGGCGACCACAGCCGCTCCTTCACTATCGACTCGAAGCGTCGCGAGCGGCGGCATCGACCCGGGGCCGCGCTGGCTGAGGCCTTGGAACAGCAAAGAAGCGTCCGCGTGCCCGGGCACGACCAGGCGGTTCCCGTTCACGGACAGCACACTGGGTTCACACACGCCGGAGTCAGCCAGCGGCACCTGGTAGCGCGGATCGAGCGCGCCACGGCCGGGCCCTTGCGGACGATGGCAGCCCGAACAGTTGACGTGCAGGTAGGCTCGCGCTCGCTCTTCGAGGGATCCCTCACGGATCGACAGCGCCTTCACGCCCGGCGCGGGACCCGCGAGCGCCCCAGCCTTCGCCAGGCGTTCGAGCTGCCCCGGCAGCGCCAGCTGCGCGAGCTCCAGACCCAAGGTCCGCCCCGCCGCCGCGGTGTGACACTGGTGACACGCTTCGGGCCCCGGGAAGATCCAGTCGAGCTCGCCCACCTGGCCTCGACGCGTCGTCTCGACCAGCTCCGCGTCGGAGCCGTCGGCGCGCCAGGCGTAGGAATACCCTGAGTACTCGCCGTCCTCGTGCCGGACGTAGAAGCGCGTTTCGAACGGACGCCCGTGGTTCGCGAAGCTCTTCACCAATACGCTGCCACGCGGCACCTCGAGATCTCCATCCGGCAACGGCGCGAGGCTCTCTCCGGGTGGCAAGAACAGGTACCGTTGCTTGTCGGCGCCGTCGGACCAGAACGGTACGGCGACCTCGTAGGGGATCGCGCCGCGCGCGAGCGCTCGCGGATCCGACGGTTCGACGCAGCCCGTTTCCGAGAGCAGCTGGGGCAACGCTGCTTTGCCACGGCTGGGATCGAGGCGCAGCACCCGGTTACCTCCATAGTCGAGCACGTACTGCTCCCCGGCCTCGTCCTCGGCGAACGCCGACGCTTGCACCCCATCGAACAGCTCGCGCAGGCTCCGCGCACCTGCGTCGGCGGCGAGGCTCAGCGCCGACACAATCCCGGTCTCGTAGTCACCAATGATCAGGCGACCGACGAGCTCTGGCAGGCGCGAGCCGCGGTACACGAACCCGGTAGAGATCGAGCGCGGGCTCTGCTGCGGATGCTCGACCACGAAGTAAGGCTCTTCGAAGCGAGCCTCGAGGCACTCCGGCCTTTCTGGCGCAAAACACTCGCGGCCCTCGCGCAGGTTCCAACCGTAGTTCCCCCCGCGCACGATGCGGTTCACCTCTTCCCAGCGCTCTTGTCCGACATCGCCGAGCCATAGCTCTCCGGTTTCGCGATCGAAGCTGAAGCGCCAGGGATTGCGCAAGCCTAAGGCGAAGATCTCGGCGCGCCCGCCGCCCGCCACGAATGGATTGTCGGGCACGATGCCATACGCGAGCGCAGCCTGCTTTCGATCGACGTCGATGCGCAACAGCGCGCCGAGCAATGTCGTCGTGTCCTGTCCGTTGCCGAACGGATCCGCCGCCGAACCGCCGTCGCCGGTGCCGATGTAGAGGTAACCATCGGGACCGAACGCCAGATGTCCTCCGTTGTGGTTCTCGAATGGCTGCGGCACCTCGAGCAACACGACCTCGCTCGCCGGGTCCACGACATGCTCGGCGATGCGAAAGCTCGAGATGCGGAGCACGAGCTCCGCCCCGCGCGCCGTGTAACTGAGGAACACGCGCGGATCGCTGGGAAAGCGCGGGTGCAGCGCGATGCCCAGCAACCCCACTTCACCGAGCCAGCGCGGGTTCACATAGACACGATCCTGGAGATTGCTCGTCCGCGCATCCACCGCCTCCCCGCCTGGGCTCTCGAAGAACGAGTGCACGACGCCGTACTGCTCGAGCAAGAACCAGCGCCCGCTCGGCTCACCGCCGCGCTGCGGCGCTTGCACCAGCCCCACGGGAGCACGCAGCTTCAGATTGCGAAACACCCACGTCGGTGCCACCGACGCTGCCGGCCGAGCTGGCGCACGACAGGTGGAAGCGGCGTCGCTGGCCGGAGTCGTTGCGGGCGGCGACACGGCCGCGGGCTGCCGTTTCCCGCTGCAGGCGAGCGCAGCCACCACGAGTAACCGGGGCCACCGCGACGACCTCATCTCCCAATCACGGCTCGGCGTAGACGACCTTGGGCAACGCACGGTACAGGTACGAAGGCAACGTCAGCGCGTACATGTAGCCGTCGGGCCCGACGCGCCATTGCGTGACCTCACCGAGGGTCCCCACCACGCGGTTGTCGAGCACGCTCCCATGTTCGTTCACCTCCACGGCACGGATCCACTCGCCGTAGAAGTCTCCGTAGAACAAGTTGTCCGTGAACCAACCGTGGTACCGATCGCTGCCGACGTTTTCGTAGAGTTCCCCCACCCAGACGGCCTTGCCTTCCGAACGTCCGTAATGGAGCACGGGGTCGCGGATGCCCTCGCAGTTCTCCTCGCAAGGGCCTTCGTGATCTTGCCAGCCGAAGTTTTGGCCGGGCTCCGTCGCCAGGTTCACTTCTTCGCGGGTGACGTCGCCCACGTCACCGATCCAGAAGCGCCCGTACTTGTCGCGGGCCCCGCGCCAGGGCGAGCGAATGCCGTACGCATAGATGTCCGGATCCGCTTCGCCGCCGGGCTCGAACGCGTTGCCGCGCGCCACCGTGTAGCCCCCCTCGTCGGGCTCGCGGCTCGGCACGATGCGGAGCAGCTTGCCGTTCTTCTTCGTCGTATCCTGTGCGTACTGAGGGTAGAACATGTCGCCGAGCAGCACCCACAGGGTTTCCCCATCGGACTCGAACCCCATCGATCCGAAGCGATGCCATTCATCGCGATCGCGCGAGAGCGTCGCCTTCAAGATCTCGACCTCCGTCGCGCCCAAATCAGCGAAGTCTTCGAGCGAGTAGCGCGACAACGTCGTGGTGACCAGATCGACGCAGCGCCCGATGTACACGTAGTGATTCTCGCTGAACTCCGGATCCAACGCGAAGCTCAGGGCACCGCACCCCTTGGCTTGCAGCGTGTTCGGGATCTCCGCCGACGCTAGCAGCGTCGCGTTCCGCCCCTCGAGACGGTAGTGGTAAAGGAAGCCCGCGTGCCCGAGCACCAAGAGCTCGTCGTCATGTCCGGGCACGAACCGAAAATCAACCGCGCGGTTCGCCCCCGACAGGCGGATGCTCTCGAACGAGAGCGTCACGTCGACGACGCCGGGAGAGGCCGAGCCGGTGCTGCTGCTCGTCGTCGCGGTGGTCGTGGCGCCCCCTGTCGAGCTACCACCCTCGCTGCCGCCCGCTGCCCCCCCGTGAGCAGCACCTGCTTCGGAGCCGGACGAGCCTGCCGCGCCGGCCGTCGCGCTGTTGGTTGCGGCCGCCTCTGCACCTGCACCGCCGTTCGTACCAGAAACACTGACGACCGGCTCATCCGTGCCACACGCGGCGGCTCCAGCGAAGCCGATGGCAACCACGAGACCACCCCAGTCCTGACGACGCCAGAGGTTCGAACGCATGTGAGCAGCGCACCATAGCGCCTCGGCCCCACAGCATCCAGCGCTCAGGCAGGCGGTGCCCTGCCCGCGTTTCGCGCTATGCTGCGGTCACGGGTCGAGCAGGCCCGAGCAACACATGAGGCTCCGCTGGTGCGTACTTCTCGCGTTTTTGCTACTCGGGGTAGGCGTTGGCTGGTTCCTCGGGTGGCTGCCGTGGGATCCCCTGGCGTCGGCCAGCGCGCCAGCGACTCCCCAAGGCGCAGGCGAGCAAGCCGGCGAACAAGCCACGCAAGTCACGCGAGTCAAGCAGCGACGGGGGGGCCTCGCACTGACCTTGCTCGCGGTCGCTGACACCCACATCGGCTTCGGTGCCCCCGAAATCCCCGGGCGCGATCCACTCATCGAACCGATGGGCATCGAGCGCACCAACCTTGCCATGATCGATAGCATGAACACCATCGCCGGTATGAACTACCCGGCCCCGCTCGGCGGTCGGGTGCAAACGCCGCGCGCATTGCTCGTCGCCGGCGATTTGACCGAGGTGGGAGGCCAGGAGCAGTGGCGCCTGTGGACCCGCATCTTCGGCCTCACCGGCAAAGAGGGTGCTCTGAAGTTTCCGGTGTTCGAGGGCGCCGGCAACCACGATCGCAACAAGAACTGGCACGTCCGCGAGCAAGTCGCCAAACGCCACGGTGGCCGCTTCTATCACTTCGACCTGGGCGATCTGCGCCTGATCTGCCTCGACGAAGGCCCCGACGACACCGGACTCAAAGTGCTGGCCGAAGCCCTCGCCGGCGTGGCCGCAGACGTCCCTGTCATCGTCTATTTCCACTACCCGTTGCTCGGCCCCTACTCGGACGATCACTGGTTCGGTCGCGGCGACTATCGACAACGCCTCGCGCGGACGCTCCAGAACCGCCGCGTCCTCGGCATCTTTCACGGTCACTATCACTCCACCGGCGCTTATCGCTGGCAAGGCCTCGACGTTTACAACGTCGGCTCACCCAAGCACGGCCACAAAAGCTACGCCGTCGTCGAAGTCAGCGACCACAGCATGAAGGTCGCCGCTTACGACTACGTCCAGAAGCAGTGGATCTGGTGGCATCGAAAGCCCCTCACCCCGCAAGGCCCCGAAGAACGCATCGGTGTTGCCCCTGACCTCGATCCAGAGCTACGGCCCGACTTCGACCTCGGCGGCGTCAAGACGGAACCCCCGTGGAAACGCGAGTAGAGACACCGTGAACGCGCACGACCTCTGGCTCATCGACGGCTTCAACGTCCTGCACGCCTGCATCCTGAAGGGCCGCGATCGCCACGCCTGGTGGCGCGCCGAAGCCCAAACACGCGTGGCCCAATGGCTCGAGAGCTTCGCGCGCCACCACCCAGTCGTCATCGTGTTCGATGCCGCCCGGCCGGACTCCGAGCGCTGCGCAAACTCGGGATTCAGTGCGAGCCTACGGTTCGCGGCTGACGCTGATGCGGCAATCGTGGAGGCTGTCAGCGCTGCCAGCGGACGTGCCTGCGTCGTGACTGCCGACCGCTCGCTCACCGATCGCTGCAAGGCCCGCGGCGCGCGTACGCTCCGGCCCTGGGCTTTCGACGAGCTGATGGCCAGCACTGCGGGCGCGGCCGGACGATCACGCTGATACGGGCCCGCTCATGCAATGAGGTGTGCGGGCCGCCGAGTTTCAGCTGCGTCCGCGACTGTGCACTGGATGCGAGGTTCGAATCATCCGGAGATAGGGGGCCCGGTTCGGGCGGCCAGCCCGACCACCGACTTCAGCCCAACCTTCCGCTTCGCCCCCCCGAGCTCAACTACGCTCTCGGCGTGGTGCCAGCTGGCGAACGGAACACCACGTGCATCCGGACAGGACGCGCTCGCGGACCCGGGTTCGATTCCCGGCGCCTCCACT
>JAICQQ010000299.1 GCA_025937785.1 Polyangiaceae bacterium | reverse complement strand
TCCAGGTTGCAGCCGGCTTACGCCGCACAGGCCGTGTCCCGACGTGCAGCCCGCCGCCATTCGGGTCCCGGCACCAACGAGAATGCCGCCTCCGAGCAGCACCAAAGCGCCGCTCCAGGGGGTCTGCGCGAACAGACTCGCGAAGATTTCGCCGTTCGGCTCGAGGGAGAGCTCGAGCGAGCCCGCCAGGAGTGCGGAGACCAGTCCTCCCAGCACCAAGCTACCCAAAAACACCGTATGTTCGCCGAGCGTGCGCGGGCGCTGCGTCGAGGACCGGTCAAGCTCCGACAGGGCGAGCGAGGGCGCGCGTGCGCCCGGAGTGTCCTCGTCGGGCGCCAGGGACTCTCCTGCGGCGCCGAACTCCGCGCGCGTCGCTGCTTGGATCGCGGCGAGTAGCTCCGCGTGGCTTGCTTGGTGGAGTGACTCCGCGCTGGGATCCGGCGCGCCGAACCGCAGGCGGTTGACGATCGCGGTGAACCTGCCCGAGACTGCCATCTGGCGTCCGAGCAGGAGCCAGTGCGTTAGCGCTACTCCTGCCAGCGCTAGACCCCCGACCCACCAAGGCCAGTGGTCGATCACCGGTCCCCACCCGCGAAACGCAGCAGTTGCCCGCTCGGTAGCAAGTTGGGCGGCACGGGCTTTCCCTGTGCGGACATTTCGTGGCGCGCGCAACTTCGATAGTTGCCGCCACAGTATCTGATCTGCCAAGTCTTCAGCGTGCCCGCGGCACGCAAGAGCTCGAACATTTCGCAGCTTTGCGCGTGTGGACAGGCGAGGTGCACGTCCCGCTCACTCGCTCGGGCTGGGTCGCTCGCTCCAGCGGACTCGTTCGTTCGAGCGGGCTCGTCCCGCCTGAATAGATGACGCATCGATGCGAACCGCCTGTGGCTACTCTGGAAAGCTGCAGGCGATCTCGAGCGAGCGCCCGCTCACTGGGATTACGGCGCCCGGGTACGGCAAATTCAGGGCCCTGCGACCGGACGCGCGGTAGAAACTGACGAAATCGTCGACACCCAGGGCTTGAATGGGGGGCGCTGGTGGATGAATTCAGTTGTCCCTGTGATAATGCAGCCACGCTGCGTGTTATTCTTCCGGCGTGGCGCCTGCCGTCTTGCTGGCTGGCGAGCCGCCTGCCACATTTGCCTACTCAAGCCCACGGGCCGAGAGCGGACTGTTGGGGGGGGGGGCGCCGAGATGCGGCTTCGGGTACCCACCGCGTGTTTCATCGAAAGGGTGATGCAATGACACGGAGCAACAAGAAGGCTGGTCCGTCCCCGCGCAAGCAGCCTGTCTGGCGCAGATCCCGAAAGTCGGCGCATCGGGGCACGGGCGCGAGCACCTTGCTACGCAAGCCCACGCTTCGCTCGACGCCCCCACCGCGGTTGGAGACCTCGCCGTCCGACGCTCCGCTCGACGAGCGCCCCACCCCCGTGCCCAGCGCACCGCGGAGCCTCTCAGCCTTCGAACCTCCGCCCGATGAACGGCCCACCCCCGTGATGCCCGAGGCGCGCTCGAACTCTTTGGTCACGGAGCGCCCCGTGGCCTTCCCACTCGCAACCGAGTTGGAGACTCCGCTCGACCCCCATGCCAAAGCGTCGTCTCGCACGACGCCCGAGAAGGAGAAGGGCTCGAATTCATGGCTGCTCGCCGCCGCCGCGCTCGCGCTCGTGGCCGTGGGTTGGACCGCGATCGATAACTCGGGCTCCAAGTCGAGCAATTCGGACGCGTCGTCGGGCAACGTGGACAAGAGCGCCCTCGGAGCGGCGCCTCCCGCCCCCGTTCCCCCTCTTGAAGCGGCTCCCCCGCCGGCGGCACCGAATGAAGCCGCTGCGCCTGAAGAAGGGGTGATCGATCTGGACGCGCCGGAGGTCGCCAAGCTCGCGGCAGCTCCGCAAGCGATAGCCGCTCCCCGCGCTGCAGAACCCCCCAAGACCGTGGTGCCTCGAGCTTCGTCAGCCAGACCCGCAGCCAAAGTCGAGGCTGGACGTGCCCAGGAACCGGCCGGCGCTTTCGACCCCAGCGCCGCCCAGGCTGCCCTCGCGACTGCGGCGGGCCAAGCTTCGTCGTGTCGTCAGGACGGTGATCCGACCGGGGTAGCGAGGGTTGTAGTGACGTTCGCACCATCTGGCCGGGTCACTTCGGCCACCATTAGCGGCCCGCCGTTCGCGGGCACTCAGACAGGTAGCTGCATCGCGCGGACGATGCGCGGTATGAGCTTGCCAGCGTTCACCGGTGATCACATGACGATCAGCAAGACCGTGGTCATCATGTGATCTGTTTCCGGCTCGTGACTACCGGCGGCTAGGTCAGGCTACGCCAGCATGTAGCCTCGGCCTTTGGCCGAGCGGATCTGGGCGGACAGGCAGGTAAGCTTGCGGCGCAACTTGTAGACGTGGACGCGAATCAAGGAGTCGTGGCAGGCATGACCTGGACCGAACGCCCGCAAGCGGAGCTCCGACGCCGGAATCCAATGGCCGCGGCTCGCCAGCAACACCTTGAGCAGATTGCATTCGGTCGGCGTCACCCGTACCGTCAGGTCGCCTTGGTGCAATTCGCCAGTCGTGCTGTCCAGAGTCGGCGCCTCGGTACCGGTGAGATCGAGTTCGACCTCCTCCTCGGTGTTACGGGGGCTGAGCGCCGCCTGCAGTGCGATGCCGGCGTTTCGACGCCAGTTTCGTGTCGCGTCCAGGCGCGAGGCGTAGCCTTGGGGGGCGGGCAACCAGACCACGGGCTTGTCGGGCAGGCTACCCAGTTCTGCCAGGTCTTCGGTTCGCGGTACCGCGCCGACGACCACGACTATTTCAGCGCCCTCGGCGAGTGAAGACAGCGGTTGGCAGGCGAGGTCGGCCGAGTGCCTGAACTCGACATCGACGGACTGGGCTTCGACCAGCGTACGCACCTCGGCTGCCCATGCGCGATCTTCGCTGATCACCAGCACACACGGCCGGCGCGTTTGCACGGGCCGAAGTGCTGGAGGCGCGGGAGCCACGGGAGTGCGAAACGCTGCCATGGCCAGCGCGGGAGGGAGCGGGGGAACGGCCATATCGGCAATCGGTAATGCTTGGTTGGACACGGGTCGGGCCTTCTTTCCAGATGTTGAGCTGAAGTTTGTTGCGGGTGTTCGTTGACCACCTGCGGACATCGATCAGACATCTTTGCAAGGCACGTGCCGCCATGACGCACGCGGTTCGCGGGGATGCAGGGAGCGCGATTCCCGAGAAATCCACCCAAAAGTCTCGAGGGTAGGTGTCCGCTGTGTCCGGACACGCACCAACCGCGTCAAACGATGCGGAACGCCGGTCAACTCTCTGGAAGTGGGTCGAATCTTGCGGTAACCCGTGGCGTTCTCTGTTCAGATGACGCGCCCAAGAATACTCGAAGGAGCCCCAGGACCATGAGCGACGCCAAGTTGGTTTACAAGGATAAGGAATACCCCCTGCCCGTGGTGGAGGGTAGCGAAGGGGAAGTGGCGGTCGACGTCAGCAAGCTGCGGGCACAGTCGGGTTTGATCACCTTGGACCCCGGCTACGGCAATACCGGGGCTTGCCAGAGCAGCATCTGCTTCATCGACGGGGACGAGGGTATCCTGCGCTACCGCGGGTACCCGATCGAGCAAATCGCGACGCGGGCGCGCTTTACCGAGGTCTGTTACCTGTTGATCTACGGCAAACGACCGAACGCGGAAGAGCTGCGAGAGTTTCGCGTGAAGTTGACCCGTCACACGCTGATCCACGAGGACATGAAGAAGTTCTATGAGGGCTATCCCCCCGGGGCTCACCCCATGGCGATCATGGCGGCGATGATCGCGTCGCTCTCGACGTTCTACCCGGATACGGAAGAGTCCCTGGATCTCAACATCATCCGCATGCTGGCCAAGGTGAAGACGCTGGCGGCCTTCGCCTACAAGAAGTCAGTAGGGCAACCCTTCATCTATCCGCGCAACGACCTATCCTGGACCGGCAACTTCCTGCACATGATGTTCGCGGTGCCGTCGGAGGAGTACGTCGTGAACCCCGTCATGGAAGAGGCCCTGAACCTGCTCTTGATCCTGCACGCGGATCACGAGCAGAACTGCAGCACCAGCACGGTGCGCATGGTGGGCAGCAGCGACGCCAACTTGTTCGCGTCGATCTCCGGGGGCATCTGTGCGCTCTGGGGTCCCCGGCACGGAGGTGCCAACCAAAGCGTGATCGAGATGCTCGACGCCATCCAAGCGGACGGCGGAAACTACCGAGCGTTCTTGGACCAAGTGAAGGACGGCAACAGCAAGGTGCGCTTGATGGGGTTTGGGCACCGCGTCTACAAGAACTTCGATCCGAGAGCGAAGCTGCTGAAAGACGCTGCCGATCGTATCTTCGCTCAGCTGGGCGCGGTCGACCCGTTGCTCGAGCTAGCCAAGCGCATCGAGGAAGAGGCGCTGCGCGACGAGTACTTCGTGAAGCGCAAGCTCTACCCCAACGTCGATTTCTACAGCGGCGTCATCTACCGCGCGATGGGCATCCCCACGGAGATGTTCACGGTCATGTTCGTGCTCGGGCGCCTGCCGGGCTGGATCGCGCATTGGATGGAGCAGCGCAACAGCGACGACAACCGCATCCATCGACCCCGTCAGATCTACACCGGCGAGAACCTGCGCGAGTTCGAAGATCTCGGTACCAAACACCTGTCGACGAAGCTCGGTAAAGGGCGCTAGCGGGTCCACGCGAGTGGGGTGCGGCGGGGGCTGCTTTCGAAGTCTGGTTTCTCCGGGGCATCGGGTGCATGCTCTGGTTCAATGGATACAGTCCCCCGCAGTTTCGTGCCTCATCGCGGGCTAGCCCGGGGGCGCTCGGCGCCCTTGGGGGCGACGCTCTACCCACACGGCGTCAACTTCAGCGTGTACTCGAAGTACGCAACCGGCATGGATCTGCTGTTGTTCGACGCGGCCGACGCAGAGCCGTCGCGTATCATCGAACTGGACCCGCACCGGCATCGGTCGTTTCATTACTGGCACGTGTTCGTGCCGGACCTGGCTGCGGGGCAAATCTACGCGTTCCGCGCGCATGGTCCCTACCTGCCGGACCTCGGCCTGCGTTTCGACAAGGGGAAGGCGTTACTCGATCCCTACGGGCGCGCAGTGGTGACGCCGGCGAACTACGACCGGCGCTCGCTCAGCCTCGGCAGCGCTAGCGTCGCGGCTTCGATGAAGAGCGTCGTCGTCGATCCCTCGACCTATGACTGGGAAGGGGACCAGCCGCTGTGCCGCCCGCTCTCGGAGTCGGTGATCTACGAGATGCACGTGGCCGGCTTCACCAAACATCCCAACTCGGGGATGTCCTCGGACAAGCGCGGTACGTACTTGGGGCTCATCGAGAAGATCCCGTACCTCAAAGAGCTCGGCGTCACGGCTGTCGAGTTCTTGCCGGTATTTGCTTTCGACGAACAGGACGCTCCCGCGGGGCGTCGAAACTACTGGGGCTACTCTCCCATAAGCTTCTTTGCTCCCCACGCGAACTACAGCTCGAAGGCATCGCCCACGGCGCCGCTGGACGAGTTTCGAGACATGGTGAAGGCGCTGCACCGCGCGGGCATCGAGGTGATCCTCGACGTCGTGTACAATCACACGGGCGAAGGTAATCGCAGCGGTCCGACCTTGTGCTTTCGCGGACTGGACAACCCTACGTACTACCTGCTCGAGGGCGCCGGTTACTCGAACTTCAGCGGTACGGGCAACACCTTGAATGCCAACCACTCGGTGGTGTTGCGCATGATCCAAGACAGCCTGCGCTATTGGGTCCAAGAAATGCATGTGGACGGGTTCCGTTTCGACCTCGCTTCGATCCTGGCGCGCGACGAAGCAGGTCGACCGCTGGACCGGCCCCACGCACTGTTTTCGATCGAGACCGACCCTGCGCTGGTCGAAAGCAAGCTGATCGCCGAGCCCTGGGACGCCGCGGGCTTGTACCAAGTCGGCTCGTTCATCGGCGACCGGTGGCAGGAGTGGAACGGCCGCTTCCGTGACGACGTGCGCGCGTTCCTGAAAAGTGATCCCGGTATGGTGGTGCCGCTCAACAATCGCCTGATCGGCAGCCCCGATCTGTATGGGCACGAGGGGCGCGAGCCCGAACAAAGCATCAACTTCGTCGCTTGTCACGACGGGTTCACGTTGAACGACGCGGTGTCGTACAACCACAAGCACAATGAAGCGAACGGCGAGGGCAATCAGGACGGCCACAGCCACAACCTGAGCTGGAACTGCGGTGTCGAAGGACCGACGAGCGACCCACGCATCGAAAGCTTGCGAGAACGGCAGATCAAGAACTTTCACACGCTCACCCTGCTGGCGGTGGGCGTCCCGATGCTGAACATGGGCGACGAAGTGCGCCGAACGCAACAAGGCAACAACAATGCCTACTGCCAGGACAACGAGATCAGTTGGTTCGATTGGGAGCTCGTCACCAAGCATGCTGGCATGCTGCGCTTCGTCCGCGAGTTGATTCGTTGGCGCACCACCACCGGTTTGACGCAAGATCGTTACCTGACTTTGATCGAGTTTTTGGGCAGATCACGGATCGACTGGCATGGCGTGCGCCTCAACCAACCAGACTGGAGCGAACACTCCCACTCCTTGGCGCTGACCGTGTCCAACGGCCGCGGCCACATCCACGCCATGTTCAACGCGTACTGGGAACCTCTGGAGTTCGAGCTGCCGCCACACCATCTCCCGTGGCGCCGCTTTCTCGACACCTCGCTCGAGGCTCCGAATGACATCTGCCCCGCCAACGAGGCACGCCCCGTGGAGCGCGACCGCTACCTGGTGGCCGATCGCAGCATCGTGATGCTGCTCGAATGACCACCCCAGTGGGCTCGAAGCCGCGATGGAAAAGTGTCAGAGTGCCGCATGCTGAATTCGCCCATTGGTAGGCTGCGGCTCGTCGGTATGTGCGAGGCGGTTTCGTTCTTGTTGCTTCTGGGAGTCGCGATGCCGCTCAAGTACCTCGCAGACATGCCGCTCGCCGTGAAGTACGTCGGCTGGGCACACGGCGTGCTCTTCATCGCATTCGTCATGCTCATCCTCCCGGCCATCGGCCAGGCGGGCTGGCCGCTGCGACGCGCCGCGCTGCTGCTCGGGGCCGCGTTCGTGCCCTTCGGCCCCTTCCTCGCCGATCGCTCGCTGAAGGCCGCGCAGCAACAGAGCGAGGGCGCCAGCTAGGTCGCCGAGCGAGACCCGGTAGGGTGCGGCAGCGGCTTGGGCGCCGAACCGAGCAGCCACGCGAGCGCATTCTGGGCTTGCTCGTGGGCGCGCTCGGTGACGACTTCGCCGTGCGCTGGGACGATGCGTTCGAAGGGCCAGGCCAGCATCTGCGCGGCGCTCTCGCGGGCCTGAGGCTTGTCCGCCACGACCCAGCGCCACCAGCGGCTCTGCGCGAACTTCTTGTAAGCGCCCGACGTGCGCAGCACCCAGGGGGTGAGCCAACCGCGGCACTCTCGGATGTTGAAGAAATAGTCGGTGACGAGCAACGTGCGGCTCGGCGCGTGCAGGAACACGACTTCGTCGAACTTCGGCGCGCCCGCGTGGAGCAGAGGCTGAAGCTCTGCGCTCCACTCCGAGGCCGTGCCGCTGGCGAGATCGGCGAAGCTGAGGTCGGTGCGCTTGGCCGCGAGTGCCTGGGGGCCGTACAGAGCGGCTTGCGGGTAACGCTCGAGCGCTTGGACCAGGTGCAGGTGATGGAAGGCATTGGGTGCGATCAGGTGCTTCACCGGCCCGAGCTCCGCCAGTGATCGGGCGAGGGCGTCGTCGATGGGGATGGGCGAATGCAGCACGAGGCTTCCGTCGTGGAGCCGCGCGACCGTCATGCGACCGCGAAAGTGGACGCCGCCGGGTAGGAACAGGTCGTGTTCCGCGCCCCAGAGCTGCGCGGCGATCGGGGTGAGCGTTGCTGGACGTGACTTGGCATTCATGAAACTAGTAAAGCGCGCTTGACGAATATCGTCAAGTAAGCTTGACTAATTTCGTGACAGAGAAGAATCAGCAAGGATTTCGAGAAGCTCTGGAGTTGGAGAAGCGAGCGAGCGTGGCCCAACTGCTTTTCAAGTGCGCCCGCCTGGTGAACGAGCGTGCGCTGGCACGGGTTCGCGCGCGCCGGGGCATCGAGATCCGTGCGGCACACACCGCGCTGTTCCCGCACATCGACGTGACCCGCGGCAGCCGCCTCACCGATCTGGCGCAGGCGCTCGGCATCAGCAAGCAGGCAGTCGGGCAACTCGTCGACGAGCTCAGCGCAATGGGGATGCTCGAACGCCGCCCCGATCCGGACGACGGGCGCGCCAAACGCGTCTGTTATACGAGCGCGGGTCGCCAGGGGATATTCGAAGGCCTCGCGATCTTGCGCGAGGAAGAGCGGACCATGGAGCAGGCCCTCGGCGCTGAGCGCTTCGCGCAGCTCCACGCGGCGCTCATCGCGCTCGAAGCCATGCTCGAGCCCGCACTCAGTCCCTGAGGGCTGCTTCGGCGACTTCGATGGTGCGGGCGATGTCTTGGTCGCTGTGTGCGAGCGAAATGAAGGCCGCCTCGAAGCTGGAAGCGGGCCAATGCACGCCGCGACGCAAGAGCCCCTGATGCCAGCGGGCGAACTTCTCTTTGTCGGAGTGCGTCGCCTCTTTGTAGTTGGTGACCGGGCCTTTCTGAAAGAACAGGGTCAGCATCGAGCCCACGCGTTGCACGCAGCCGACCTGCCCCGTCCGCTTCAGGGCCTGCACGAAGCCTGCCTCGAGCGCCGCGCCCAGCTGTTC
>JAICQQ010000045.1 GCA_025937785.1 Polyangiaceae bacterium | reverse complement strand
CAGGGTCGGGCAGCAGGGTCGGGCAGCAGGGTCGGGCAGCACAGCCTGAACCGAAGAGCCGGATGTGTGGCCCACAAGTCCGGTTTGTGAGAGGGGTCCCGGGAAACCGGGGCCTCTACTCGGCGCATCAAGAGCGAGTTCGAATCCTGTCCTCTCCGCCAGCGACCGCGCGACCCACAGTGGGTCGCCGGGGGAAGCAAGGGAACGCGGGTCATGTAGCGTCGAGGCATGGAGCCCCCAGGCACTTGGCGCGGTACGGGAGCAGACGCTGGGCGACGAGACTAGCGTTCAGGCGCGCGCGGAGTTGCCGTTGACGGCTTCGACGTCATCAGTGGCAAGGTCGAGTTTCTCCGTATCAAAGGGGGCTCTACCCAGCTGCCGAGTGCCCATGGCTGGCCACAATGGGGCCAACACGTACTGACGAAACCAGTACCACCAAAGGCTTCGCTCCCGCAGCGCGGGATCTATGAACCCGGCGAGGCGGGCGTCGAGTTCGGGCAGCTTGCTCCAGTGCAACCCCGCTTGTTCATGGTGCGCGGTATGATAGCCGTTGTTGAACAGCAAGAAGTTCAGCGCGGGGCTCGTGAAGTTTCGCGAGTGGTTGTACTCCGACCACGGGTCGGTGTGGACGTGTTGTTCGTAGTTGAACAAATGCACCGTCCACAAAGCGAATACCGCCGGCAGGACCGTCGCAAAGAACCAGACGCGCAGTCCCTCGCCAACACCATGCAGGCCGACCGCAATTGCCAGCAGCGAGATGTTCGCGGCAGCCCAGAACGCGAGTTGGCCTCGGATCATCCGATGGATCTTCGGGTTGGAGGCCTTCGCTTTAGCGACGAACTGCTGGATCGGATCCCGTTGATAGAACGCGGATACGAAGAAATAGGTGCTGGCGATGAGAAGATTGTGTCGGTTCGAAAATCGCCAGGTGATCGTTGCATCACCCGGTTTGTTGACCCACTTGTGATGGTTCAAGTTGTGGGTCGGAATCCAGGCGAACGTGGGGTACCCGTAGAAGATGGACAGCACCTTTCCGAACCAGTCGTTCGCTCGTCGACCCGAGAAGGTGGGAGAGTGATTGTGATTGTGGGCAATCACCGCCGCGGAAACGCCAAAGTAAAGACTCAGTACAGTGAGGTATCCGACGAGCTGCGGGGCCACGTACTGCGCCGCCATGACGGACGGGGCAAATACAAGCATCCAGAGTGTCGTTCGATAGTCAGCTCGATGGCGAAGCATAAGGCACCCGGACGAGTCGAAGGGCCGGGCAACCCTAGAGTCCTTCGGCTTCGCCCGTCAAGCTCAGCTCACACGGGGGCTTGGGTCAGCGTTCTCGCTGCTTGGACCAAGGGAAGCGAGATCGTTGATAGAACCAACAGTAATGCCGGGATCGGTGGCTCGTGCTGCATGGAGTGCGGTCACAAGTTCGTACCATGATAGAACCAACAGTAATGCCGGGATGGGTGGCGCGGGGGGCCGAGTGGACCGCGCGACCTCGACTCTGAACCCTGCTGCAGGTACTCCGAAACTGGGCAAACCCAGCAGATGCTCTGTGGCATGCGAGACGTGAACAGCGGACGCGCTGCCGTGACGGTTGAGTCCGGGCGGAGCTTGGGCAGCGTGTGGTTGGCGGGAAGGAGATTCATGACTGTGAGAACACAGTTATGGGCAGGTCGGCTTCGAGACGCAGGAAGCGATAGCCTAGCTGCGAGCATTACCTCGAGCGCAGGATAGATAGCGCGAGCTAGCTGCAGATGCGGCCTCGGTGTAAGCAGCGAGATCGTCCCACCTCGAACCACGACGTGCGCAGTTGGCGTACGCAGGCGGCTTGCGCACCACTTGTCGGATTTTGCTGTCGACACGATCGGCGCGCCGACTCGACTTGCTCGAAAATTCTTCGTGCGGCGCGGCTCGATGGAACGGTGCGTAGGCGTGGCTGCGGCGTGTCGGTTGGGATTGCTGTCTGACGCGGACCGATGGCATCCTGCGCCGATGCAAAAACCCCGGGGGGCGATAGCCCCGTTCCTGTGTCTGGTGATGCTCAGCGCTTGTGGAGGGGGTGGATCCAACTCCAGCGGGTCCGCGAACTCCGTGGGCGGGTCGGCGGGTGCCGTCGGCGACGGCGACGGCGGGTCGACGAGCAACACGGCCGCGAACGGTGGCTCCTCCAGCGGTGGCACCGGCGACATGGAGGGCGCGAGCGCCGGTGGTGGCGGGGGCGCGAGCGCCGGTGGTGGCGGGGGCTCGAGCAGCGGTGGTAGTGGCGGTTCGAGTGCCGGTGGTAGTGGCGGTTCGAGCGCCGGGACGGCCGGCGCTGGCGGGGCACCCGAACCCCCCACCCCCTTCGAGGCGTTCTGCGAAGCGTACATCGACTACACGTGCGACTGGATGCTCGGGTGCCGGGGCTTTACGGATTGCGATAGCATCGGCCCGGCCAACTTCATCAGGAGCTCGTGCGAAACCTTGCTGCCGCAAGCGATCGCAGACGGCGACCTCGTGTTCGATACGGACCTCGCCGAGACCTGCTTGCCCGACTCGTTGGTGTGTTACGGAAACCCCCGAGAGCTCACCGAGGTCGGTCCGTGTCGCGGCATCGTTGAGGCGAAAGGCCGGATCGGGGACGACTGCTATCGCACTCTCGGCTTCTTCGATCAGCCGTGCGCCGAGGGCTACTGCGACATGACCGATCAGTGCCCGGGTACTTGTACGGCTTACACGCCGGACGACTCGCCCTGCGATGGCCAGTGCCAACCCGGCTCCGCCTGTATCGACGACGTGTGCACGAAGTTGCCCGACGTCGGCGAAAGTTGTGACGACTACTGCCGGTATGGATTCCCTTGCGTCGAGGGTGACGACGGTAAGATCTGCGTGCAACCCAGCGCAGACGGCGAAGCCTGCGACGAGAGCCAGCCCTGCGCCTCGGGTTCGGGCTGCGTCGACGGTATCTGCGGCGCAAAGGTCGAGCTGGGTGAGGAGTGCACGATCCATGCGGAGTGTCCGGACGGGGCTCGCTGCCTACTGGATGACGACTCGGGCATGAACACCTGCCAGCCGCTGCCGGGCGTCGGCGAAATGTGCCCCTTCGGTGAATGCCAAGCTGGGCTCGACCTCTCGTGTCAGGATCCCGATCCCAGTGACGCGGACGCGACGAACTACTGCGTCCAGCTGGGTGGGCTGGACGATTCCTGTGAACCCAACGGTTGTCGCAGCGATCTCTGGTGCTACTACGCCGAAGATGACAGTGAGGGTGTGTGCCTCGCGCAAGGGGGCCCGGGCGATTTCTGCACGACCGAGGGCAGCGGTCCCTTCGTGGGCTACCCCCCCTGCTTGAATTACCCGACTCTCTATCTTTGCATCGAGGAGGAGTGCACAGCGCCGGGAGCCGTCGGAGACCCTTGCATCCCGAACGACTCGCGAAGCTGCGCCGAGGGTTGGTGTTCCACCGAGACCAGCCGTTGTGTCGCGCCTGCCGCGGAAGGCGAGGTGTGCAACACGGTCTTCACCTACGGAAACGCTTGTGCCCAGGGAATGTACTGTTTCTGCGAAGGCGCCGATTGCTACTACGATCCGCTCGCCGATCACGGTGAGTGTCGGCCGAAGAAGGCGGAGGATGCACCTTGCCAGACCGCCATCGAGTGCTTGAGCGACGCCTGTAACTTCGAGGAGAACGTCGGTACCTGCGCGGAGGTCGTGGACCAATCTGCCTGCGACGCTCCGTTCGCGCCCGAGCCCGAGGAATAACGAGCCGATTTCTGTGGCTCCTCGAGCGGAGTCGGCTAAACCGGCGGCCGTATGTTTGGGCTACGCTCGCTTGCCTGGAGGCTCTTGCGGCTCGCGGGACCTGTGGCGCTCGCGCGCCTCGGTATCATGGGCATGGGCGTCGTGGACGTGATGGTGGTGGGGCAATTCAGGCCGCGCGAGCTGCCACATCAAGCGCTGGCGTGGGCCCCGATCAGCGTCCTGCTGGTGACGGGTCTCGGCCTGCTGACGGGGGTGCAGGTGCTGGCCGCGCGCGAGTTCGGCGCGGGCCGACCAGAAGCCGCCGGCGCCACCTGGCGCCGCGGGCTAGTGGTGGCGACGCTGGCGGGCATCGGCGCCATCGCCTGTATCTGGGCGCTCGGACCGCGCCTCTTCACGCTGTTCGGCATCGAGCCGGTGCTGGCGGTGCCCGCCGCCCAGGTGGCGCGTGTCTTGGCCCTGTCGCTGCCGTTGCACTTTCATTACGTGGTCACCGCCTTCTTTCTCGAGTCGATTCAGCGCCCGCTGACCTCCGTGGTGGTGATGTGGGGCGCCAACATCGTGAACCTGGTGCTGAACCTGGTGTTGGTTCCGGAGTTCGGGGCGCTCGGATCGGCGTGGGCGACAGGTGGCGCTCGCCTCGTGCTTGCGTGCGGCGTCGTCGCCTGGCTCTTGCGCTTTGCTGACGCGTTCGAGCTCGGTGTGCGCGGTCCCGTTTCGGGGCCGGGCTACCGTGAACTGCTCGGCGTGGGGAGCGCCGCCGCCGTGAGCCACGCGGCGGAAGCCGGCGCCTTTTCTGGGATGACCATGATCGCGGGCCGTTTGGGCGCCAGCGAGGTCGCGGCCTATCAGATTCTCTTGAATCTGTTGGCGCTGATGTTCATGGCTGCACTCGGGATTTCCGCAGCGGCTGCGGTGCTGACCGCCGAGGCCGTGGGGCGCCGCGATGCCGACGGCGCCACGCGCGCGAGTTTCGTGGGTCTCGCTCTGAGCCTTGCCTTTGCTGCGGCGGCGGGGCTCGTCATTCTGGCGTTGGCAGGACAGCTCGGTCGGGCTTACACGGCGGACGCGTTGCTCGCCGCCCAGGTTGCGGGTTTGCTCTGGTTGGTAGCTCTGATCATGCCTCCTGATGCCGGTCAGGCCGTGGCAGCGGCGGCGCTGCGCGCTCGTGGAGACAACTGGTTTCCGACGGTGAGCCATCTGGTGGCCTACGCGGTCGTGATGCCGCTGCTCGGATTCATCCTGGCGGAACGACAGGCCCAAGGCGTGCGCGGCCTGCTGCTTGCGATCCTGGGCGCGAGCGTGCTCTCGTGCGGTGTCCTCAGCGCGCGCACTTGGATGTTGCGAAGCGCGCTCCCCCAGGCGAAACGCGGCTGAAACTCGGGCCCGTTGCCCGTTGCCCGTTGCCCGTTGCCCGTTGCCCGTTGCCCGTTGCCCGTTCGCCCGTTCGTCCGTACCTCGGCAGCTCGGCCAGCAAGCCTCAGCGCCCTCGAGCGGGGTGACGTCGTCGATGGGACGTACGTGACAGAGCGCCCTGTTGGGTTCTATCGTCGTCCGGCCATGTCACCGCTCCAGCTCCGAACCGCTTCGGCAAGTACTCCGGTCACACGTCTTCACCTGCGTCGCTCAGCGCCCGTCTGGTCGCTCGTGCTCGGGCTCACGCTGCTCAGCCAGTGCAACGAGCAGGAACCGGCGCCCGCCGCAGAAACGAGCGCCCGCGCGGCCGCCAAGGAAGCCGAGCCACCGGCTCCTTCCGCTGAAGCTGCTGCTCCGGCGCCTGCCGAGTCAGACGCTGCTGCTCCGTCTGCTTCGGCGGGCGGGCTCGGCCCTTGCGGTGAGAAAGGGCAACCCGACTGCCCGCTGCAAGGCTTCATGAAGCGCGAGGTGAAGCCCGCTCTCAAGCGCAGCGAGTTCGAGAAGCTCGCGGCGGCGCTGGAGAAGGTGTCCAAGGTGCCGCCGCAGGGCTACGACGAGTGGGCGAAGATCGCGATGTCAGGTGTGGATGCGGCAAAGAAGCAGGATGCTGCGGCCGCCAAGGAGGCGTGCGAAAGCTGCCACGACAAGTACGAGGATAAGTTCAAAGAGGAACACCGGACCGAGCAACTGCCGTAGCGGCGCAGCATTCTATGCTGCCGGCGTAAATCCCCGCCCGCGGATCTTCAGCGAGCTCTTCCCCGACGCCGATATCCAGGGAGACTTCGAACCGCTCAGGGCGCTCAGCGCCAACATTCAGGCGCAGTGCCGAGAGCCCATGACGCGCTACATCGAGCTGCCCGCGAGTTGCGGCTATATCTGACTTCGACCGCAGGAAAGAAACGCTCAACCGGTTCGGGAAAGGGATACCTTCGCGCGCGCCGCGCGGTACAGCTCGTCGAGCTGGGGTTCGGAACGGCCTCGGGTCTTCTCGATCCAGCCGCAGGCGTCGGCGAAGGTTTCGTAAGCTTTGCGCGCGTGGCCCTGCTTGGCTGGCGATAGCCAGTTGATGGCGGTGAGGATGCCGCGGACGACGGAGCTGGGGGTTACGATCGCGAGCAGATACTGTTTTGCCTGTACGCTATCGTTGAACTGTGCCATCCGCTTGCGCCAGGAGGCCGGAACGGCCTCGACACCGGGGTCGGTGATCAGGATGGCAGCCAAGCCTTCCGGGTGGCGGCGTATCGTGCGTTCGAACTCCGTCATCGAGTTCACACAACGAGCGTAGTCTTCGTCTCTTACGTCGCCGCTGTAGATGCCGACGTAGAGTCCCGTATCTTTGGAGGTTGCGTATTCGAACAATGGGTCGCCCTCTTTTGCCAGGCAGCGCGAACGCGCCTGGTTCCATGATCGGCCAGTCAACGCCTCGCCTTAACGATGTCTTGAAGGAAGCGTCGGCCGGCTGGATCACGCTTGGGGAGGGGCCCTGCCTTTAGGGGGTGTCCAAGACCCGAACGACTTCCTGGTCGCTATTTAGCCGGAGGCAG
Organism: Polyangiaceae bacterium; assembly: GCA_025937785.1. Lineage (GTDB taxonomy): Bacteria > Myxococcota_A > Polyangia > Polyangiales > Polyangiaceae > JAICQQ01. Next base: position 39,489 of record JAICQQ010000045.1, on the reverse strand, counting down.
CCGCGAGCCGCGCCGCCGGGACAGCTGCTACTGGTTCAGGTAGCGCGCGAGGTTTATCGGCTGTTGTCGCAAGGCGTTCGCGACGACGCCGGCGATGCTGACCGCCCCCGCATTCGAGAAATGGGTGTGAATGTCGCAGAAGAAGTCGCCGACGGGGCCGCTGGTTTCTGCGCTCACGTCGCCACCTGGCACCGGGCAGAAGCCGAGCTCAGTGTACAGATCGACGCTCAGCTGATGCAGATCGATTACGGGCTGGGTGAAGCGGAAGCCACGACCGTGCGACTTGAACGCAGGCCGTGGCGCATCTGACGACCATCTGTCCCGCGCGAGGGGGGCTGAATCAATCCAAGCCCAGGCGCACCATGTCGTCCTCGTCGAGGCCGAAATAGTGACCGAGCTCGTGCAGCACGGTGATGCGCACCTGCTCTTCGAAGTCTTCGGGATCGGGAAAGTCGAGCGCCAGGTTTTCGGCGAACAGGACGATGCGCGTCAGCAGCGGCGCGCCCCCGAGTCCCTCGGTGTCCGCGTGCATGGGACCTTCGAACAAGCCGAACGCGCGCGGGTCGAGGCCGGTCTGCACCATGTCTTCGCTCGGTAAGCGTTGCACGAGCAGGGGCACGCCCTCGAGGCGTGTGCGCCACGCAAGAGGCAGCTCCTCGACGGTGCGCCGCAGATGCTCGAGCGTCGCGTCGAGCACCTGCTCGAGCTCAGCTGCGTCGCGTTCTGCGCTGGCAATGCTGTCGAGGCGCAGCGTTTCCAGGAAATGTCCGCGGGCGTGCTCGAAGTCGCCGAGTTCTTCGAGCAGGTCGCCGAGCAGATGGTGGGCGTCGGCGTCGTCGCGATCACTGTCGACCAAGCTTTCGAGCAGCTTGCGCGCCGCGCGCGGGTCGCCCGCCGCGCGCAGCAGCGCCGCACGGACCAGCTGAAAGTCGGCGAGGGCCTGGACCTCTCGCGGCAGCGACGCGAACAGGACGAGCGCTTCCGCCGGATCCTCCTGCCCGAGCTCTTCGAGCTCTTCGAGCGTTTGCCAGAGCGCCGCCTGCTCGGGGTCCTCCGAGACGGCGCCGTCGATGTCTTCGTCGTCAGCCACCCTCAATCCGCGGCCTCCAGGCGCGCGCGCAACTGCCGGCATTCGTCGAGCAGTGGTGCGGCGGCGATGCCGCGAAAGGTACCTTCGGCCGCCGAGAGCTCGAGGTCGGCACCGGCTCTGTCCCCCGCAGCGAGCAGCAGCTCGGTCAAGTCGAGCCGCGCTCGAGCAGCCTTCAGGGGCAACCGCGCCTCGATGAAGAGTTGGACGGCGCGCTCGAGGTGGGTGACGGCGTCCGTCGGGTGCTGCTCTCGAAGCGCCAGCTGGGCGCGGGCGCGCGCTGCTTCGCCGCGCGCAGCGCCGGCGAGGCTCGGGGTGCCGTCGAGCTCAGCGAGAGCTCTTCGCGCGCGTTCGAGGTCACCGGTCCGAGCTGCGACTTGGGCCAGCGTCGCGAGCAGCAAGCTGCGCCGCTGCCCGTCCGTCCAGCTGGGTTCGTCGAGCGCGCGCACGAGCAGGGTTTGGGCCTGATCGGGCTTGCCGCGGGCGACCAGCAACTCGGCCAGCCCCGGCATCGGGTTCCAACCGAGTTGGTGGGCCTTCTTGAAGGCGTCTTCGGCCGCAGTGTACTCCCCGCGCGAGAGGTGGATCTCGCCGATCACCCGATGGGCATCGCCCTCGGCATAGGGGCCAGCGACGGAGAGGAGCTCGCGTGCCTCTGCCACGAACTTGGCGGCCTCGCCGAGCTCTCCGCGCAGCGCCATGACTTCGCCGCGGTGCAGCCGACACAGCGCAGGGAAGCAGTACGAGCCATAGCGCTCGCACCAGCGCGCGAACTCGTCCACCCATTGCCCCGCGCGGTGGTAGTCGGCTTGGTGCATGTAGCCCAAGATCACGCTGCACAGGGCAATCCCACACGCCCACAGGTTGACGCGTCCCGAGAGCGCGGCGGCTCCGGCCTCGTCGAGTAACGAGAGCCCGACCGCCGAGTTACCGGTCGCTACCTCGAGGTGACCCGAGTACGCGAGCGCGAGGCATTCCACGTCGTCATCGTGGATACGCCTGGCCATGGCGAGCGCTGCGTCGACCGAGGTGCGCGCATCAGCAAGGTGGCCTTCGAACAGCGCGATGCGACCGCCGAGCCAGCGGTGCATGGCGACTTCGTGACACTCGTCGGAACCTTCCAGCAGCGTGGCGGCCCGCTGGTGCCAGCCTTTTGCCACGGCAATATCGCGCGATTCGAGCTTGAGGTTGGCCAGCGCCAGAGCGCACCGCGCAGAACTCCCATGCTCTCGCTGGCTCAGGTGCGCGGCCACCGCCCGCTCGAGGGGAAGCGCGGACTCGTGCGGATGGCCCGCCGCCTCTGCGCAGCGTGCCCAAGACTCGTAGTCGTCCGCCGTCAGAGCGCTGCTGTCTGGCATGCCTCGAAAGACGCTGAGGGCGTCGCTCCATTGGTGCAGGCGCACGAGCTCGCGCGCTGTCGTCAAGGGCGAGGCGCTTGCTCGCTGTGTGCCCCCCAGGTGCTCGGGACCGAGCTCCGGTGGCAGTTGCTCGTTGGGCTCCGCACAGAAGCGATAGCCGCGCCGCGTGAACGTTCGAACTGCTTCGGGGCTGCCCCCGGCCCGCAGCACGCTGCGCAACACGCTCACCGCGCGCTGCAGCGAACCCTCGGTGACGACCACGTCGCGCCACAGCTCGTCGAGCAGCTCCTCCTTGGTAACCACGCGCGTCCGTTGGTTCACCAGGTAGACCAAGAGGTCGAACACGCGAGGCTGCAGAGCGACGGGCTTGCTGTCGAGCGTGAGCGTGCGCGCGACCTCGTCGAGCCGAAAGCGACCGAAACTCAACGCCATGAGTTCATCCGCTCGAGTCCAACGATGCCACCACGCTGCGTCATCCCACTCCACCTACCCAACCCGGGCCGGCCAAGCCAGTGCGTGACTTGACGTAGCTACTAACACCCTACCCGGCGCTGCTCGCTGAATTTACGAATCGATTTTTACCCACCGGCGCCTACTAAAACGACCGGGTGGTCGGCCCTTGTGCAAGCCATCCCATGATATTCGTTAACTAATCGTGCGCGCGCTTTCCCCGACACCGTAGGCTGAGCGCCCTTGCCCCAAGTGCGGATGAAAAGAAACTGATTTTCATTATCGATAGTGCCGGAGCGACTCGGCACTTCGCATCCACATCCGCTCAGGCGCGACCCTTCGGGGTTCAGCCACGAAGCCACGTCCACCACGCGTGCCGCTTCTAGAGCGCGGCGGAGCGCCGTCTGCTGGATGCCGCTGCAATTGGTAAGGATTTGGTCAGGTCGCGAAAAGGACTTCGCGGGCGGCGAGGCCTAGTTTGAACGCTGTCGAGGGCACGGCCCGGGCATCGTGTCCGGGGTGCTCGCGCGATTTCAACCCAAAGGAGAGACCATGTACACTTACGTCATCACGCGCCCGAATGGCTGGGCTTCCGCGCAAGAGCTCGATGTCGCCGGGAGAAAGTCGTCCCGCGTCGGCAACGAAGAGATGCCCGACAAGGTCCGCTGGATCCGCAGCTACGTGACCACCCACGAGGGCGGGCGCGTGGGCACGGTCTGTGTCTACCAAGCCACCGATCCCGAGGCAATCCGTGAGCACGCGCGTCGCGTGGGGATGCCCGCGGACGCCATCACGCGCGTCATCGACACCGTCGTCGTGCGACCCGATCCGACGGTTGCTGGTTAACGGGCAGGCTCGAGGAAGCTCCGGTGGCCTGGTCAGTGCGCGACCAGGCCACCATCGGCGACGAACACCGAGCCGGTGCAGAACGAGCTGTCGTCGCTCGCCAAGAACAGCGCGAGCTTTGCGATCTCTTCGTTCGTTCCGTAGCGACCGAAGGGGATCATCGCGTGGTACATGCCTTTAATCGCGCTGGGATCACCTGGGTTCGCCTGTTGTTCCAAGGACCGCATCATCCGGTTCTCGATCGGGCCGGGGTGGATGGTGTTGACGCGGATATTAGCCGCCGCCAGCTCGAGCGCCGCGGTCTTTGCCAGGCCTACGACAGCGTGCTTACTGGCGACGTAGGGGCCGATACCGAGCGCGCCGACCAGGCCTGCCACGGAGGAGGTGATCACGATACTGCCCCCCTTCCGTAGAGCGATTCTGGGGGCGGCGTACTTGATGCCCAGCCACACGCCGCGCACGTTCACGGCGAGCACGCGGTCGAAATCCTCGAGCGTGGCGTCGAGCAGGCTGCAGACGGCGCCCTCCGTTCCCGCATTGGCGAACAGGACATCGATGCCGCCGAAGCGTGTCACCGCTTCGTTGACGTAACGCTCCGTGTCTCGTGCGCTCGAAACGTCCGCCGTCACCCACGCGACGCGATCGCCAAAGCGACTGGCGACGTCCCGGAGTGGCGCTTCGGCGCTGTCGACCAGCAGCACCCGCGCGCCTTCGTCGACGAACAGCTGCACCGCCGCGCTACCGATGCCACCGGCCGCGCCGGTGATGATAGCCACCTTCTCCTGAAGCTTTCCCATGATCGGACCTCCCTCTGCCGTGAATGGTCCGCACATGGTCGCCTCTCGCGCGCCTGCTGTCGACAGGTTTGACGGTCGGGCACCGAAACCTGAAGCTTCATCGCACGCTGGCGCCGTCGAGCGGGAAAGAATCGGCGACCACCCGTGCTCGGAATCAGTGCTTCGGAGCGCCGGCACCAGGATCACCGTCGCCGACGTGGACCATCGTCATCATCCCGGATTCTGCGTGATCCAAGATGTGACAGTGGAGCATCCACATGCCGGGGCGCTCGTCGAAGTGCACCGCGATCTTGGTTTCACCGTCGACGTGAACGTCCACCGTGTCCTTCCATTCCCTCACGGCGGGGGGCACACCGTCCATGGACAGCACCTGAAAGAAGAAGCCGTGCAGGTGCATGGGGTGCGCGAAGTCGATGGTATTCTTGAAGGTCCAGACCTGGGTCTCGCCCAGGTCGGCGTGCAGCGGGGGCGCTTCCCAGGACGGAATGCCATTGATGCCGAGCGCGAACGTGCCGTCTTCGAGGTTGTTCTGCGTCAGCTCGAGCAGCACCTCCCGCGCAGAGGCCACGTCGATGGGTTCGATGGTTCGACGGAGCGGTGGCAGGGGCGCGTCCACGAACGGCGCCTGGTCGGCGAGCTCGATACGCATCACCTCGACCTCATCGCGAATGGTGCTGCCGAAGCCTCGGTCGTAGGGAACCCAGCGTACCGGCAGCGTGGCTCCTGGAGCAGCGCTGGGCGTGAAGATCACCTCGGCCCGCTCGCTAGGAGCCAGCACGATCGTATCTTGCCGGACTGGCTCTTCGATCATCCCGCCGTCGCCGCCAAAACGCAGGAAGTCGTGGCCCGCGATCGCCAGCTGGTAGTAGCGCGTGCGCGCTGCGTTGATCACCCGCCAGCGCTGGCGCCGACCACCGAGCGCGATCAACTTGGGATCGACCTTGCCGTTCACCAGCAGCACGTTCCCCTCACGCCCGAACAGCAGCTCGGTGGCACCACCCAGGAGCGAGGTGTCGAGCTGACCGTCCTCCTCGAGGGCGATGTCGCTGAGCACCAGGCTGAGTTCATCGCCCAAGTCCGAAGGTTCGTTCGGATCGGTGACGATGAAGGAACCATACAAGCCGGCCCCGACCTGCTCCGCTGAGCGCACGTGGGGGTGGTACCAAAAGGTGCCCGCATCGGGCGCGATGAAGTCGTAGGTGTAGGTTTCGCCGGGCTGCACCTCGGGCTGCGATACGCCAGGAACTCCGTCGACGTCGTTGGGAACGCGCACGCCGTGCCAATGAATCGTGGTCGGCTCGGGCAGATCGTTGGTGAAATGCACCACCACTCTATTCCCCTTCGCGACGCGAATCTCCGGTCCGGGGACGCTGCCATTGTACGCGTAAACTTCGGTCGGAAGCCCTTGGAGGATCTCCAGGCTCACGACCGACGCCGTCAGTTGCGTCTCGAACACGTGGGGGTCCGAGGCGAGATCCTCGGCTGCGGGTAGCCGCAACTCTGCCTCCCAATCGATCGGTTGCGGGCTCGGCTGGCTCTTCGCGCTGGTCTCCCCCCGCGAACCAGAGCACGAACAAGCAGTCACCCAGACGATCCAAGCAAGCCACGACCAGCGCCGCGAACGCATCGAGCGATCTATAGCAAGCCACGTACCGTCCTCGACGAGCCGCTCCTGCAGCCGCCGTTTGACGGAGAAACCGCTGCTACGACGGCCATTCGAGCCACAGCCGATCCTTGCAACTAGTGGCTCGCTCCGGAAAACCTTGCGGGTCTTGGGCGCGGCGGGGGATTTCTTGCGCGATAGCGAGTGGCAGCCAGGGTGTTTACGAAACTGTCAGCACCCTGTAGGTCGCCGGTGCAGTCACTCCTCGGGTTGGTTCGAGCGAACCCCGAGCCTCAGATTGAGGGCAGGTGGTTTGTCCCGTTCCACGGCGAAGCCGAGCATGAAGCTATTCTTCGGTTGTTCTTCGAACTCCACACCGTCCTCGCTCAACAGCGGCGGACCATCGGCGCGCAGGAGCAAGAAGAAGGCGGTCTTCACGCGCAGCTTCATTTCGGGTGGGGTAAGCGCGAGCAGGCGCGAGTCCAGCACGAAGTTGAACGGGATCTCCTGGCCTTCCTTGAAGTGAACGACTACCGGTTGCTCGCCGAGCCCCATCAACTGAGCAGCGTGCTGCTTTTGATTCAACTGCTCGAACGGGATGCGCGGAGCGCCCGCCGCGACGGAGTTCGGGCCGGCGCAGCCGCTCGCAGCGACAGCCAGCCATAGCCCAACGATGGGAAACAGGCGGTGAGGGGAGACGAGCCTTCGCATGAATCGCGTTCCTTTTCCTACGGTTCGAACAGCTTGGCTCCTCGACTGTCTTCGACTGGAGGCGGGGTGTCAACCGAGTGGGTTGGGTGCGGAATCGGGCCAGGTCGATCCGCTGCGAGGTTGACCCTACAAAGCGCCAAAAGGCAGGCGCGGCACCTTTCGATGTACGCCTGCCCTGGCTCCAGTTTCCCCTCGCGCTTTACTCGTCGGCGGAGAGGCAGCCTTCGGGCTGTTCGCCTTCGGCGGGACACGGAACGTCGAACATTGGCGGGAACACGCCTTCGGCCGAGCTCGCCAGCGCGTTCGAGGTGCCGCGGTATTCGACGGCGGCGAGAGCGGTCTCCTTCAACAAATCATCCATCACGCGAGGGAAGCTGCGTCCCTCGACGGGCCCTGGGATTGGCAGGCTGACGACGTCCAAGGCGTAGATGGTGAAGGAGTAGCTATCGTCGTTGATGACCTCGGGCACCTCACCCGTTTCTGGATTGGGGAAGTTGGCGCAGGGTCCCATGTAGCCATAGTCGTTGAAGGGAGCCCACTGCAGCGCGCCCTCGATCTCGTCGACCTCGAAGCCAGAGCCGAGCTCGGCGGGGAGGCTCAGCGTGTCTGCGGGGATATCCCAGATCACGTAGTGATAGCCCTGGTTGTACGTCGGGTCACCAGGGTCGCGCGTTTCGAGGATCGTCACGTCGGTGAAGCTGATGGCGTAGCTCAGCGTGCCCTCGGGCCCTTCGGTCCAGGTCAGCTCGGGCGACTCGCTCTTGGGGAAGAGCTTGCCTTCGCAGGTCGTGTTCGCGGGCATCGGCTCGCAGTTGTCGAACTCGGGGCTCGAGATGCTGAAGTCGTCGGCATCGACCCCGTCGGCTTCGAAGGCCCGGCTCGGGATCTCCGTGCAGCTCGGGCGCGCGGGGGCTTCGCCGCCCATGCCGCCTTCGCCACCGCCACCTGCACCGCCGCCTTCGCCGCCGCTGCCGCCGCCTGCCGCGCCCGTCGTGGTGCTCGAGCCGGTGGTGGTGGTGGTGGGCCTACCGGTGGTGCTGTTGGTGCCACCGACGGTGTTGTTCGATGTGTTGTTCGGGCTGGTGGTCGAGCTGGTCGTGCCGCCGCCGGACGTGGTGTCGCCGTCGGAACCGCTGCCCCCATCGTCGTCACCGCCGCAGGCGCCGGCGAGGATCGCTCCCACGCCGAGTGCGCCAAATACAAGCCAGGGTACTTTTCTCATGAATTCCTCCGATAGATGAGGGGCCAACGGCGGGCAGAGCCGGGTTCAGCCGGCGATCCCAGTCAGTTGCTCCCAAATTTTGCTGCCCAAAAGCATCGGGGACCTGCGTCCCGCTACGTGATGCCCACTCGTCGAGGGGCTTATTTCGGAGGCTCGCTTTTTCTCGCGACCCGCCCGAGGAACTACTCACGAAAAGAGCATCGTAGGCTTATGGGCCGGGCTTGGCTTCGCATCGCTATGGGCGAAACACTACCGGCACACTAGAGCGTGCCGCCCGTCAGCCAGTGTGGGTTCCTGCTGGTCGCGTCGAATCGCTCACTCGTTTTGAAGGCTTCGAACTTGCCTGCTTCACCCAACGGGCGGGTCCTGTCGAGCAGGGCCAGGCGCGCGCTCTCGTCGAGCGGGCGGAAGCCGCGCGCCACTCTCAGCGCTTGCTCCAAGATCTGCATGCTGTCGCAGCCGGTGATCACTACCGATGTCGGCAGGCTGAGCGCGTAGCGCAGACAGTCTTCCGCGCTGACCGCGCCGCTCTTGAGAATGTCACCGGACCCGAGGGGCTTCATACCCAAGACACCGACGTGCTGTTCCGTGAGTAGCGGCAACACCTTCTTTTCGAAACTCTTGAAATGCGGGTCCATCACGTTGAGTGGCATCTGCACCGTATCGAAGCGAAAATCGTTAGCCTTCGCGGTGCGCAGCATCTCGAGATGAATCTCGGGCGACTTGTGCCCCGTAAAGCCGATGAAGCGCAGCTTGCCCGCCTTCTGTGCGACCCTCAGCGCTTCGATGGCGCCGTCCTTGCCGAACACCCACCCCGGGTCCTTCTCGCGAATGACCTCGTGAATCTGAACCAGGTCGATGCGATCGGTACGCAGCCGGTGCAGCGAATCTTCGAGTTGACGCGCCGCCGCCTCTTGGGTCCTGCCGTCGACTTTGGTCATCAAGAAGACCTTGTCGCGCCTGCCGTCGGCGAGCGCCTTGCCCATGCGGCGCTCGCTCTCGCCCCCGTGATAATCCCAGCAGTTGTCGAAGAAGGTGATGCCTTCGTCGATGGCGCGGTGCATGATGCGGATCGCCTCGGCTTCTGTGGGGATCCCCAGGTGGAAGCCGCCGAGCCCGATCGCCGACACTTGCTCTTCCGTGAGGCCGAGCGGGCGGCGGGGCACGGGGCCCTGGCTCGCTTCGGTCCTCGCGGGGCTGAGGGTGGGTGGGGCATTCGTGGCTACCGGCCCCCCCTCGGGGATGGCTCTCGGCACGCCCGCCGTGGAGGAAGCAACGTCGCTGCGGCTCTCACACGCGGCGAGGGCCACGCCTGCCAGGAACGCGCGTCGTTTGCAGGCCATGAGTTTGGGGTCGGCTTTGCTCGGCACTGGCTTGCCTCGTCACTGGGTTCGCTCGTTGCTCAGGCTACCGTGGCGTCCTGCAAGAGTGAGTCCACACGCTTCGAGCAGGGTCGCTCTCGTGGCTGTTTACGCTCACGTTGCGGGACTGGCGCCCGGATCGTGGCGGCAGCATTTCCACAGCGGCGCAGATTGACACGGCCTGCTCGAGGCGGGCGCCGGTTCACGCCCTCGAGTGGCACGCGCTGGTAGCCGCGTTGGAAGCGCAGTAAAAGGGGCCACCTATGATCGTTTACCAGATATTCCCCACCCTGCTTGGCCCATTCACCAAGTGGGAGGCGCACCTCGAGCGAGCGGCCTCCATGGGCTTCGACTGGATCTTCGTGAACCCCATCCAGCGACCAGGCGAGTCGGGCAGTCTGTACAGCATCGCTGACTACTTCGATCTGAATCCGCTCTTGATCGATCCCACATCGGGGCTCGCCCCCACCGAACAGCTCGCGCAGATGCTGGCGCGCGCCAACGAGCTCGGGCTGAAGGTGATGGTCGACCTCGTCGTCAACCATACGGCTTACGATTCACCGCTCGTTCGCCAGCACCCGGAGTGGTACCTCACCGAGAACGGCAAGGTCTTGAACCCCTCCGCGATGGAGGATGGGCATCAGGTCTTTTGGAAGGACCTGGCCAAGCTCGACTGGAAACACTCGCGCGATCGTGAAGGCCTACAGAAGTACTTCCGCGGCGTCGTCGAATGGTTGACCAAATTGGGTTTCAACGGATTTCGCTGCGACGCTGCCTACCAGGTGCCGCAAGACGTCTGGCGGGCGATCATCATGGATGCGCGGCGTCAGGACCCCGACATCGTGTTCACGGCCGAGACCCTCGGCAACACCCCCGACGAGACCGTGGACACCGCCGAAGCCGGCTTCGACTACATCTTCAACAGCGGCAAGTGGTGGGACTTTCAAGCTCACTGGCTGATCGAACAGTACAACCTGACGCGTGCGACGTGCCCATCGATCGGCTTTCCCGAAAGTCATGATACGGAGCGGCTGGCTGCCGAAGCCCGGTCCCCCGAGAGCACACTCAGGCAGCGTTATCTGTTTGCCGCGCTGTTCTCGGGCGGGGTGCTCATGCCGATCGGCTACGAGTACGGCTTCCGCCGGCGGCTTCACGTCGTCGAGACTCGCCCCGATCACTGGGAGCAACCGAGCCTCGATCTCACCGACTTCATCGCCCGCACCAACGCCGTGAAGCGCACCTACGCGGTGTTCCAGGAAGATGCGCCCACTCATGTGCTGCAGTACCGCGAGAACGACAACGTTCTCGTGCTCTGGAAGGGCTCCACCACGAGCCGCCCGCGCGAGGCGCTGATCGTGCTGAACAAGGACCCCAATCACCGCAACTACTTCCGGGTGGACCGCTTGCGCGATCTCGTCCAATCCAGTCGGCCCCTGCTGTGTGTGTCGCCGGAGAACCCCCTGGAGCACTTGCCCGAGCCCTTCGAGTACGATCTGCGCCCCGGCGAGGGTCTGGTGTTCGTGACCGAGCGCTGACCGCGCCCGGGCACGAGCTGGCGGCTGGGGGGACGCGGATGTGCGCGTGTGCCCTACTGGGAGAAGGGGGATTTTCCCAGCACGGTGGTGCTACCGCTTAATCCGAAGTGCTGTAGAGACGTTGCGGGGTCACGGTCACGTGGCTGAAAGGTTCACGGGGACTGACGGCGGCCCGGACGAGAGCGAGCCGCCCCGCTGCAGCCTGGCACGGGCCGTGCTTTTCACCTCTGCACGTAGGAAAAATGGCCACACATCCCAGACTCGTTTCGTTTCTCGAAGAGCAACACCGTTCCGCCCTCCGCCTGCTCGACGCGCTGATGGCCACTACCGAGCGCTCGATCAAGACCCGCCGGCAACGGCTGGAAGAGTTGGAGAGCGAACTATACCACCACATGCTGCTCGAAGAGGAGATCGTCTACCCGGCGCTCGAGGCTGCCGTCGACAGCAAGCACGGCCAACGTATCTACCGGGCGGCTCGTGGAGAACACGAGGTGACCAAGGCGCTCTTGAAAGAGCTGGAAGCGCTCGCGCCCGCGTCCGTCGAGTTTACTCGGAAGGTGAGGGTGCTCAAAGACTCGGTCGAGCACCACATCACCGAAGAGGAGGCGACTTTGTTTCCGATGGTCCGACAGGTCTTCGCGCAAGCTGAGCTGGAAGCTCTGACGCGCGTGTTGATCCGGCGCCACAAGGAGCTCGAGGCGCACCGCGCTTGGTCTGAGGACGCCCTCGTCATGGCGTTCTCTGCGCCGGAATGAACGCCCAAGGCGCGGAACTCAGTGGTCGCACTCAGTGGTCGCACTCGCCGCCCACCATATTGATGGACCCGAAGCAAGGGACGATGTCCGGCAGCATGTGCCCGGTGATCAACCGTTCTAGGCCAGAGGTAGTGAAGAAGCAGGGCGGCCGGATCCGCACCCTGTAAGGAGTGCCGCTGCCGTCGCTCACCAGGTAGAAGCCAAGTTCGCCGTTGCCGCCTTCGGTGTACGAATACACTTCTCCGGCCGGCAGTTTGATGCCTTCCATGACTATCTTGAAATGTTGGATGGTGCCTTCGATGGTGCGGTACACCTCGTCTTTGGGCGGCAACACCACGTTGGGGTCGTCGATGTGCATGGGTCCGCTGTCCGGCATGCGATCGAGCGATTGGCGGATGATGCGGATGCTCTGCTTGATCTCCTCCAGGCGCACGACGAAGCGGTCGTAACAATCTCCTGTTGTTCCGACCGGGACTTCGAAGTCTACCTCGTCGTACTTCAGGTAGGGGTGAGCCTTGCGCACGTCGTAGGGCACCCCGCTAGCGCGCAAGCACGGGCCCGTCCATCCCAATGAAATTGCGTCTTCGGGGCTCATGACGCCGACGTTTTCGAGACGGTCGAGGAAGATGCGATTGCCGAGCAAGAGCCGTTCGACCTCGCCGATCGCCTCCTGCACTTGCTCGAGGACGGCACGCGCCGTGTCTTTGAAGCCGGCAGTGGGCGGCAACGCCATGCCGCCGACCCGGTCGAAGCTGTAAGTCAGGCGCGCCCCGGTCTCTTCTTCGAGCAGATCGTAGATGAACTCGCGCGCGCGCGTCATCCACAAGAACGGCGTGAACGCACCGAGCTCCATCGCCATCGCACCATCGCAGGTCAGATGATCGGTGATGCGCGAGAGCTCCCCCAGGATCATGCGATACCACTGGCTTCGCACTGGGACCGTGACGCCCAAAAGCTTCTCGCACGCCAGCGCGAAGCCGACGTTGTTCAGCATTGGTGACACGTAGTTGCAGCGGTCGACGTAGGGAAACACCTGGCCCCACGTGCCCCGCTCGCACATCTTTTCGAAACCGCGATGCAAGTAGCCGATCTGCACGTCGGCGTGCACCACGGTTTCACCGCTCAGCTCGAGCACGATGCGCACGGTGCCATGCATAGCGGGGTGCGAAGGCCCCAGATTCAGGAGCATCGGCTCGGAGCTGAGCTCCAGAGCCGATGCCTCCAGCGCTTGGTCGAGAGGCTCCACGCGTCAGGTCTTTTCGATCACGCCGCAGGCGATGGGGTCGCCGGATCCACCCGACGGTTGCTTGTTTTTGCCGGTGTCTTCGCCCAGGTGAAACACCAGAGCCTTCCCCAAGAACGACGTCGCGCCGTTGGGTTCGAGCGTCGCGCCAGGAACCGTGATCTCGACGCGGCCGTCCCCTTTGTCGTCGACCGTCACGTTCCCTAGGTCACCCAGGTGCTTGGTGCCCGCTTCGGTGGGTAGCGCGTGATCGTGTTTCTCGGGCGAGAAGTGGGCGCCCATGCTCTTGCCCTTGAGGTCGCTGCAGTCGCCCTTCTCGTGGACATGGAAGCCGTGCTTTCCTGGCTTCGCGTCCTCGACTTCGGCCACCACCCTCACCCCACCGTTGACGGCGTAGAACTTGGCCTCGACCTCGGCGTCCTCGCCATCGGCAGCCTTGAGCTCGGCCTTTGCGTCAGCGTCGTCGTCGATGGGAGTCGAGCCGGTCTCGGTAGGCTTCGGTGGTTCGACGGGCGAGGGCAGCGGGTTGATCGGCGTCGGCGATGGCTCGGTGCCTGGCGTTTGTGCCCGCGCTCGCGCATTCTCTGCGGCTTCGTTGTGCTCGTCGGCCTTGTTCATGTCGTCGCCCTCGCCGCGTCGGTCGCAGGCGAAGGACCACAAGCTTGCTGGCACGAGAGCGAAGACCAAGGCACGCGTTACCGTCTTTTTTGAGCAATTCATGGTGTCTCCTCGGGGCGTTGGCCGCGTTTCGGGGCGCCCTTGCGCCGTGCGCGATTCATTCGAGTCTCGAGCGAGAGCGCGCGTAGCGCATTTTCCGTTTGTGGCCGTTTGGTTCGTTCTAGAACGGGGAACGGCGCGGTTTCCCCTGAGTCGGCCGTCTGAGGCAAGCCTCATGCCATGCAGCCCTAAGTCCCGCGAGCCATGCTGGCCGGTCAAGCAGAGCCGAGCTCGCGCAGCATTTGCTTCGTGATGGATTGATGAACGTCTGCGTAGCTTTCCCAGGGGTCGTTCGTGAGAGAAGCGAGGCGCTCAGGCAGTGTTTGCACATTGAAGTCACTCGGACTGACACGGTCCGTTAGCTCACTCCAGGCCAGCGGTGTGGAAACGGGCGCGCCTTCGCGGGCGCGCGGCGAGTATGCGCAGACGCTGGTTGCCCCACGGCTGTTGCGCAGGTAGTCGATGAAGATCCGCCCTTCACGTTTGGCTTTGCTCATGGTGCAAACGAACTGTTTCGGGTCGCTGCGGCAGATGCGTTCGGCGACGGCGTGGCAGAATGCCTTTCCGAGGTCCCAGTCGGCTCTGCGTTCCACGGGCAATACGACATGCAAACCCTTGCCCCCGCTGGTCTTCACGAAGCTTTGCAGGTCCAGCTGGGAGAGCTGGTCCCTGACGGCGAGCGTGGCTTCGATCACGGCGCTCCAGCTGACGCCAGGGCCAGGATCCAGATCGAATACCAGCTGGTCCGGGCGCTCCGGTCGATCGGCGCGGGCACCCCAGACGTGAACCTCGAGCGCACCCATCTGCACCAGCGAAACGAGGCCAGCCACATCGTCCAACACCAGGTAGTCCGCACGCTTGTCTTGTTCCTGGATCTCGACCGTGCGGAGCGCCGCGGGCATGCCCTTGCCAGCATGCTTCTGAAAGAAGCACTCCGCGCCCTGGCCCCGCGGACAGCGCACCAGGGTCAGGATCCGATCCTGCACGTAGGGCAGCATCCAATCCGCCACTTGGACGAAGTACTCCGCCAGCGCTCGCTTGGTGAGCCCCTGGCTCGGGTACAGCACACGATCGGGGTGGGTGAGCTCGACGGGCAAATGGACGCTGGAAGCCGAGGGCGCGGGGGGTTTACGAGGCGCCGGCTTCGCAGGTGGCTCGATCGCTATGGCTTCGGCGGGCTTGTCCTGACGGAGCCCCCGGAAGCGAGGGTGGCGTAGTTTGCCGTCTTGCGTGATTTCCGCGTACTCGACCTCGGCCAAAAGCTCGGGCTTGACCCAGTGTACGTCGCGCATCGCAGCGCCGCGGGGTGGGTTGGCGAATGCAGGCTGCTTCTGCTCTAGCTTCCTCAGGCGTCGGTGCAGCTCACGCAGAGTGAGCTCGGTGAACCCGGTACCCACCTTGCCCCGATAGATCAGCGAGCCTTGCTCGTCGTGCGTGCCCACGAGCAGCGCCCCGAAGTGGCTGCGAGACCCTCCAGGATCGGTATAACCGCCGATGACGACCTCGTGGCGCCGAAGGCATTTCACCTTCAACCAGTCACGAGTGCGCTCGGAGCGGTAGACGGAACTAGCGCGCTTGCACACGATGCCCTCGAGGCCGCGCTCGCAGGCCTCTCTAAAGAATTCGGGGCCGTGTCCCACGACGTGCTCGCTGAGGCTCAGCCGGGTCGAGTTCACACGGGCGAGCAGTTTGGCGAGCGCTGCTTTGCGCTCGACGAGGGGCGCCGCTCTGAGGTCGACGCCGTCGTAGTGCAACAAATCGAACGCAAAATAGACGAGTGATGCGTCGGCTCTCACGTTCAGCGAATTCTGGAGTCGTTGAAAGTTCGTGGTGCCGTCGGCTTCGACGACGCACAGTTCGCCGTCGATGAGTGAGGGAGGCAGGCCAAGTTGGGCCACGTCCTTCGTCAGGTGAGGCAAGCGATCGGACCAATCGTTGCCGCGGCGGGTGAGGCAGCGCACTTTGGAGCCGTCGACGTGAAGCAGAATCCGGTAGCCGTCGAACTTCATTTCGTGCAACCAGTCGGAGCCTTCCGGGACCTCGGTGACCAACGTCGCCAGTTCGGGCGACAGCGTTTGGGGCAGCTTGCCGCGACGCGCACCGGGCAGCGCCGCAGCGCTCACGCGCCGGCGCCGCCCGGGCTCCGTGCCGCCACGCCGGCGCGGCTTGGCTTTGGGGTCCGTCGACTCCCGACCAGCGCGAGCGGTCGCCGCGATTTGGGTTAGACTCTGCCCACTGAGCGCGCTCTCCGGTGCCTGGTCCAGCACGGCGGCGCCGTTGCGCTGCTTTGCGTACTGGTCTCGTGACTTGAAGAGCAGCCATTGCTTGGTGCTGCCGCGTCGCACCAAGTGCCAACGTCCGCGCAGCTTCTTCCCGTCGAGCGCAAAGTTCAGATGACCTTTGCGATAGGCAGCGTGAGCGTCTCCTTCAGGTGCCCAAGTGCCGTGGTCCCAGACCAAAACGGTTCCCGCACCATAGTGACCCTCCGGGATCACGCCTTCGAAGGCGCCGTATTCGAGTGGATGGTCCTCGGTTTGGATCGCCAGGCGCTTGTCGGAAGGATCCAGGCTGGGACCCTTGGGAACCGCCCAACTCAACAGAACCCCACCGAGCTCCAGCCGAAAGTCGTAATGCAGATTCCTTGCATCGTGCTTCTGCACCGTGAACGTGCCGGCGTCCGAACGCGTCGAACGCGCACGTTTGACCTTACCTTTGGGTTCTGGGGAGCGTTTCAGGTCACGTTTGCTCCGATACTCTTCGAGGGCGGCCATGAACCAGCGCGGTTCAAGATGTGCGCCAACGCGCCATCGGAACGATCTCCGCCCAGATCATCTAGGCCTCGGGTCCGAAGCGCGTCCCGGGGCGATCTTGCCGTGGCGAGCGCGAGGGGTGGGGCGATATGCTTCCAGCTAGCGATGACGAAAACGACGGACGTCTGGCCGCGGGGTATCCCTGGCGTGGGGGACTCGGCAAGCCGATCGCGCGTCGTCACGGCGCGCGACATCGAGCTGTTCACCGAGATCAGTGGCGACACAAACCCGCTGCACTACGACGAAGCAGCAGCGAAGCGCTCGAAGCTTGGCGAGATCGTGGTGCAAGGTGGCGTCACCACCGCGATCTTGAACGCGGTCGTGGCGGAAGAGCTGCCGGGTCCTGGAACCGTGTTTCTGCAGGTGAACTGGAGCTTCAAGGCACCGGTACGGCCAGGCGACATCATCACTGGGCAGGTCGAGGTGACCAGCGTGCGCGAGGACAAGCCGATCACGGAGCTAAAGACGCGCGTCACGCGTGACGACGGCACGCTCGTGATCGACGGGACCGCCGTCTGCTATACGCTCGCCTTCTAGTGTGCCGAAGCATCAGAGCGATCGCAGACAACGCCGGCACAACGCCAAGCCCCGGTCGTTCTCTACCAGGTCGTGGTTGGCACCGCAACAGGCACATGGATTGGCGGGGTCCATGGCACCTACGGCGCGCAGATCGTGACGGGTCAGTACGCCGATCACGTGACCCGGCTCACGCAGCACAGGTAGGCACCCCACCGCGCACTGTTGCATGATCAGGGCAGCGCGCGCGGCGGACTCGCCCGCCATCACGTAAGTCACCGGTGAGTGGGCAAACGATCGCACGCTCTCGTTGACGCGCGCGCGCTCCACGTCGCACAGGCAGGTGATACCGTCGAGGTCGTTGTCCTCGCCGACGACCAACAGGTAGTGGACGCCTTGCCGGCTGGCCAACACCAGTGCTTCGTGCGCTCGCGCTTTGGCGTCGATGCACACCGGTTCGTGACTCATGATCTGTTCCACGTTCATGGGATCCTCTCCGAGTGGGCGGAACGCGTTTCGTAAGCGGAGTGACTGCCGGCCCGCCGAAATCCATGCAGGCGGTGATCCAACAGTGTGCTTGCCTGCTCGACGGGGTGACCGGGATCCAGCGGTCGCAAGTCTTGTGCCGGTCGGGCGGCTGGTATATGTCCGAGTCGGTGGCTAAATCTCGATGAATATCAATAGGTAGGCGAAGGTGGTCTGCGTGCTTACGCGCGACAGCCCGCGCCAACTGTGACTTTTCCGCGCGAGGCGTCTTTGCGTGCTCAGCGTCGGCGAGCGCGCCGCTTGCCGGAACCGGGATGCAACCGTGTCCACGCAGCTTGATCCAGCGTCACGCTGCCCGCGACCCAATTCTTCATGGCAGGCAAGAGCTCGCCCTTCCAGTGAGCTGACAGACGCACGTTCAGGAATTGCCGGTACAGCTCGTGCAACAGGTCGTCGAGTTGCTCTAGCAGGCGCAGGCGCTCGAACAGCGGGTCGTCAGCCGCCTCGTCGAGCAACGCAGGTAGCTTGATGCCCGACAGCGCAAGCTGAGGCCCGTCCAAGCTCGCGATCCACTCGGTTTCACCTTGCTTGAGCCGGAACAGGACCTTGGCAGGCAACTTCCCCTGCTTCAGCGCCTGGTCCGCTTCGGGGCTGCCAAACGGGTCTTCGCCTCGCATGCTGATGCTCTCACGCGCCGACAGCGGATCGGTCAGCTTCAGCTGGCTCTCGAGTGAGACTTCGATCTCGCCGCGCTCGCCGAGATCGTGCCTGCCGCCGGTCACATCCCCCGCGAACCAGAGCCACAGCAAGAACTCGTTGCCGAGGAAGCGCGTGGTTTCTATGCGGTCAACGAGATCCACGAAACGTCTCCGCCTCGAGTTGTTGGAGTGCTTGCTGAGTGGCACGCCCGGGCAACAGCTTCAGGCCGGCGCTGAACGGACTATTCAGAACCAAGTCGAGCCCGAACGTCAACTCGAAGCAGGCCGAGAATCGCTCGCGCAAGGCCGAGGAATGACTCCAGAAGAACACTTCGCGGCGGTCGAAGTGCCAGACCATGTCGACCATGCGCATACTGGGCAGGTATTTCTGCTTCAGCTTTGCGAGTACCTGCTGCTTCAGTTCGGCCTTTTGGTTGCGCGAGAGTGACTCTTTGTCCGTGCGCGCCAGTGCGCGCTGCATCGCCTCGGCAAGCTGCCCGTTGACGAGCGCCGCCGGAAACTTGAAGCGATCCCAGCGAAACCCCAGGGTGAGGTATTCGTTTTGGAACACTTTGCCCGTGGTCAGATCCAGATCGCCTGGCTCGCCCAGCGCGCACCAGCCGTAGCGCTCTTCCACGTCTTCGTCTGGGCGCAGCGGTTGAAAGCGTCGGAGGGTCACCCGACTCATGAAGGCCCGTCGAGGGTCCTTGGGAAGGTCACCTTCGACCCAGAACTTCGCGACGCTCATCGAGCCACTTGCAGCGCCCATCAGCCGGTGTACTCGCGCGTTCGAGGGGCGGTTCGTGGTCGAATCCGGGGTGGCATTCGAACCTGCGTTGGTATTCGAACCGGTGGTTCGTCAAAGTGAGAGCCAAGCATGCGGCGTGCCCGCATAACACCTTCAGGGTGCGTGTCAACGGTTCCAGCTGCGAGGCCCTGGCAGCGCGGGTTCCTCGCGTCGCGGTCCGGTTTACGTTGGGTACGGGGGCAGTGCGCTGCGTCGACCTGCGCCGCGGGCTCCCAAGGATCACGAGCGAGTCGCGCGCGAGCATTCACACATCACCCACCCACGAGCCCGTCGCGTAGTCCACGGATGGAAGCGTCGAGAGTCCAGAGCGGTGTGCATCCCGCTTTGAGGCAACTTCCGTGCGTCCGCGCACATTCGTTCTCGAATGACGCCGGCCGAGGCC
The DNA here is from genome assembly GCA_025937785.1 of Polyangiaceae bacterium. Taxonomy (GTDB): domain Bacteria; phylum Myxococcota_A; class Polyangia; order Polyangiales; family Polyangiaceae; genus JAICQQ01. The sequence goes on along the minus strand of JAICQQ010000045.1, from coordinate 20,104 downwards.
ACCGCATGGAATCGGTGCCCGGCTCTCCGCCCAGGAAAAGTTTACTCATGCCGGAGTTCCTGGAAAGGATTTCGAGAAGGTTTCAGCTGACTGGTCTCGCGTCGGTCTTCGAACTACGATCAACTTTCGCGTCCGAGTGTGGATGCGTCTGCTTCAGGATTGGGTGTGAGCGAAGAAGTAGCAAGCTCGGGGCGTTCCGAAACCACCTTCGATTGGATCCGCAGGCTTGCCGCTCCCTTGATGGTCGCGGTGTGCCCGTGGCTCGGCGGCTGCGGCGAAGATGATCCCGCCAATTACGGGGGCAAGACCGATACCGCGAACGCCGCGAACGCCGCGAACGCCACCGGTGCGACCGGCGCGACGGTCACGGGCACGACCGGGCTCGCTGCATCGTCGACCGGGTCGACCACTGGGGGTATCCAGTGCCAACCCGGCCTCACGCTGTGTGAGGGAGCTTGCGTCGACTTGAACTCCGCGTCGGACAACTGTGGCTCGTGCGGGCAAGCCTGCGAGGTCGGTCGCGTGTGCGCGGCGGGCACGTGTTCCAGCGAGTGCGCCGAGCCGTACACCGAATGCAACGGAGTCTGCGTCGAGCTGAACCGCGACGCGGTGAATTGCGGCGAGTGCGGTACCGTCTGTGAACAGGGCAAGCCCTGCGTCGGTGGCGTTTGTGGCTGTCCCGACGGCACCCTCTTTTGCCAAGGCCAGTGCGCGGACCCGAACAGCAACGTCGCGCATTGTGGGGGTTGCGATTCACCTTGTCCCGCGGGCGGTAACTGCGCGGACGGGGTCTGCGAATGTCCCGTGGGCACGACGCTATGCGGCGACGCTTGCGTCAGCCTCGCGACACGCGAACACTGCGGCAGCTGTGAGTTCGCCTGTGCCGCGAATCAGATCTGCGCTCTGGGGACCTGCATTGCAGATACCGAACCGTGCCCGACGCCGACCGAGCTTTGCGGTAGCGGCTGCGTCGATACGGGCTCCGAGCCCGGCCACTGCGGCAGCTGCGGCAGCGCCTGCGCGAGCTCCGAGCAATGCAGAGCCGGCAGTTGCGGTTGTCCCGAGGGCCAGAGTCAGTGCGAAGAGGGTTGCGTCGACCTCGACCAGAACCCGTTGCACTGCGGTGCCTGCGACGCGCCTTGCACCAACGGCCAGACCTGCGACAACGGCAGCTGCCGCTGCAGCGATGCATCGCTGACGGCGTGCGGCAACGAGTGCGTCGATCTCGACAGCAGTACGAAGCATTGCGGCACCTGCGACATGGCTTGCCAAGGCGGGTTTCCCTGCACCGATGGCGAGTGCCGCTGCCCGGACGGTGAGACGCTGTGCGACGGCGTCTGTGTGAACACCGAGTCCGAGCCGGCGCATTGCGGCGCCTGCGGCAGCGCCTGTCCCGAAGGCGAGTCGTGCATCATCGGGCAATGTGGCGGCGCGGTGGGCGACGCCTGCACGAATACGCTGGCCCACGCGATCAGCATCACGCAGATCGCCGTGTACCAGGCGGGCAAGATCCCGGTGATGGATCAGGGTACCGCGCTCGACCCCGCCGAGCGTGACGCGGATATCGTGGCCGGCAAGGATGCCATCGTGCGTGTGTTCACGACCACCGAAACGGGTTTCAGCAATCGCGCGCTGTCCGCGAGGTTGTCGCTCATCGATGGCGACACTGTCGAGCGGGTGTTCCACAAGCGCACCGTCGAAGGACCGACGGTCGAAAACAGCCTGGCGACCAGCTTCAACATCGAGGTGCCGGGCGACCTGATCACCCCCTCGACGCGCTACATGGTCGAGATCGTGGAATGTGGCGCCGACACCGGCACCCAGGCATCGCCCCGATTCCCGGTGACCGGTGACGAGGCGCTTGCTGCGCGCGAGACGGGTGTCTTGAAGCTCGAGTTCATACCGGTCGTCGTCAACGGCAATACCGCGAACACCGACCCAGACCGACTGGAGCTTTATCGTCAATTCATGGAGGCGATGTACCCAGTCTCGGCTGTCGAAGTCACGGTCGGTGATCCACTCCAGGCCAACAGTGCGGTGAGCGCGACCGGCAACGGTTGGAACGAGACGGTGCAGCAGCTCATGTCGCGTCATCAGAGTGACAACGCGCCCAACGACCTTTACTACTACGGCTTGATGGAGCCAGCCGCCACGCTGCAGCAGTATTGCCAGGGCGGCTGCGTCGCCGGCATCGGCTACGTACCAGAGGACGCCGGTCCCTTCAATACACACGCCCGGGTCTCGATCGGCATCTCCTACGGGGACGGAGCATCAGCGTCGACCATGGCCCACGAGATTGGTCACAACCACGGCCGCGAGCACTCGCCCTGCGGCGGTGCAGCGTACGCGGGGCCGTTTCCGCACGAAGGGGCGCGCATCGGTTGGTGGGGCCTCTACTACCCCGACACGCTGATCGATCCGCAGCAGGCCACCGACATCATGGGCTACTGCGACAACCAGTGGGTCAGCGACTTCACCTACCAGGCCTTCCTGGAGCGCGTCGTGGACATCAACGCTGCGCTGTCGTGGATCAACCCCAACCCCGTGGGCACCTGGGAAGTGATCGTCACGAGCGTCTTCGGTTCGAGTTGGGGTGTAGCACCAAGCGGCGCGGTCGCGGCCTCGGGCACGGCCGAGGCGGCCAGCGTGATCGACAATGCAGGCAACGAGATCGCCCAAGTAACGGTGTACCGCTCCGTCATGGGCCATCTCAACGGTGCCTCCATCATGGTGCCCTCAGCGGAGCCCGGCTGGCACGCCATCGTGGTCGACGGTGTGCCGCCGATGGTCTACGGCTCGACGCTGGTCAGCGCGCCCTGAGCTTCGCCGCTACGAGCTCGCCTCGAGCGCGTGTGTCGCTGTCAGCGGGGACGCGCTCGGGCTGCTCCAGACCACGAGCTCGTCGACCAGCTCGGCGTCGAGCTCGGGTACGTTGAAAAGCTTCCCACCTGTGCCTGACGCGACCGCAATGGTGAGGTCAGCGAGCCCGCGGCGCCGCTGCAACCAAGAGCTCGACGACTCGCTGAACTGGATGCGCCGGCGGCGGACGATCGCGGTGGTTCTCCGCAACATCCGGCGCGTGAGCAACAGCGTCTGATCGTTGACACCGACGGCGGTGTCGCGAAACGCGAGCCAGCCCACGAGCGGTGCCCCCAGCGCCAGCCCGAATGACAGCCAACCGAAGGGCACGCTGATGGAGATGATGGCGGCTGCCAGCAGCGCCGTGAGCAGCGGGCGCACCAAGAACCTGCTGAGCGCACGCCGGGGAGGCCGCTTCATCTCCGGCTCCACGTCGTGCCCAGGCGCGAGCTCTCGCAGCAAGCTTTGCCAACGGCTTCGGTGCAGGAACGGATGCAACGGCGTGGACTGGCCGCGCTCGTCGGCGTGCCCTGCGGTCTCTACGATGATCGCCGCGTAGCCCAAAGGTTGGCGCAGCAGGCCCTCGACGATGCGAATCGCTTGGATGCGATCGAGGGCCACCGAGACCTCGCGCCGTTCGAGCAAGCCTCGCCGGATCACCAGCTGATCGCCGGTGCGCACCACGGAGAACCCGCCGAAACGCGCGACCTCGGCGATGACGGACGCCAGGAACGCGATGAGCAATGTGATGAGCACGATGCCGACGATCACGAACGGCCCGAAACCAGACACTGAGTCGGCCAGGTTCAACGTGCCGATCAGCTCGAACAAGCGCTGCTCGACGAAGTCGTCGACTTGTGAGTAGAGCCAGCCCATGCCGGAGAGAATCACGCCGAGTCGTCCGGACGTACTGGCCGCGAGCAACAGCTCGCGCGGCGTCAGCTCGAAGCGCGCGACTTCCGGCGGCGCGGCGAGTTCCAGGCCGGGGATGGGTTGGCGCGCCAGCGCTGATCGCAGCCGTTCGGCGGCCTCTTCGGTGATCGCGCTCATCACCACCTGGGTCCCTGCGGCGGTCTTCACTTCGACCTTCACGAGTCCGAACAGGCGCTGCAGCGGGCCTGCGGTAATATCCACCGTTTGCACGCGTTCGGCCGGAATCGCCACCCGCTGGCGGACGAAGAACCCGCGTTCCACGCGGAGCTCGCCGCCGGTCACCCAGTAGTGATAGCGGAGCCACCCTCCGAGGCCCTCGACCAGGCTGGCGAAGAGGGCGAGCCCGCCGATGAGCAACACGGGCGAATCTTGCATGCGGCCGGTGACGAGCACGACCAAGAGCACCGGCAGCAGCGAGCGCAGCGCTCGCAGCACCGTGATCACGGCGGCGATGGGGTGAAGCCGAGAGGGCGGAAGGTCAGAGCGATTCACGAGCGACACGCGCCAGCGCGGAGATGTGGTCTCGGAGCTGGTCGGCGGCCTCGTCCGAAAGCCCAGGGATCACGTGGCTTCCGGCGGCGGTAGAGACCGTGACCGACGACAGGCCGAACTGCTTCGAAAGGGGGCCTTGCACGGTGTCGACGTGCTGCACGCGCACCAGCGGAATCAGCGTGCGCCGTACCACGAAGACCCCGAACTGAATGTCGAGCTCCTGAGCGTCGACGTGGTAGCGCCAGTGTCTGTAACGCATCTGCGGGACGAAACCGATCTGGACCAGCGCGAACACGACGAACACCAACAGCACGCCGACCGCCGGAGCGACGCCATAGGGCGTCAACATTACCAGCGTGGCGCCACCCAGCAGTGTCAAGAGCCCCAGCATCGCCATGCGCAGTATCGCCTCGATCCGCCACAAGCTGACGGCTTTGGGATGCACACTTTGGGCTGGCTTGGGGCGCACGTCGTGCCGGGACCATACATCAGGTCGAGGGCGCGCGACGCCATCATTGTGACTCGAAGTCGATCGCGAGCCGTGGCGTACTCGGCCCGCGCTCTCACGAGCTTTCGCCGCCGAGCTCTTGTTTGAGCCGCTCGCAGATCGCCCGAACGAAGCGATGCACTGACGCTTCCGCGACGCGGTGCCCGACCACGGCGTCGACAGCGCTGCCCAGCACACCCATCGGGGGGTCGTAGTTGCCGACCAGCTCGATCTGGGTTTCGGTGAACGACAGTGGGTACACCTTGAGCTCTGCGGTCATCGCCGGGAATAGCCCTGGCGAGTCGGCGGCTTGCCAGCGGAGCTCGATGCTGGTCGTGCGCGAGAGCTCGCTGTTACCCTGTGCCGTCTCACGCACCTCACCCACCTCGATGGCGATGTCACGGCTGAGCTCTACCCCCGCCAGGTTGATGCTGAGCGCAGCGACGAGGTCGCCGCTACGGTCCTGCGCGAGCTTGGTCGCGCGCTGAAAAATCGCGAGCGCCTGCCGAGTGATGAGGCTTTGAACGGTGGCGTACGGTTGGTTGACGTAGTCGAACGCCCGGATCTCTCGCCGACTCATGCTCCGAGTGTACTCGCTACCAGCAGGCCGCCGAGGCGCAATTTCTGCGGCGACGGGCCCAAGCGCCGCTGCGTTGCGTTTCACCAGCCGTTCTTCAGCGCCAGCCACAGCAGCGCCAAGCCTGCCGCCCCCAGCAGCAGAATCCAGAGAGCGCCCGCGACGAAGTACGGAAAAACGGTCAGCACCAGGCCTACCGCCAGCTGCGGGATGCGGGCCATTCGCTTGCCGTAGACGACCAGAACGAACCCGATCGACGAGACGAGCAGCGAGGCCAGCAGCGAGCTCGAGTCGAAGTCCATGCCGTGATTGTGCGACGATTCCCGGCAGACGCCGCTCGCCTCGTGGACTTTGCCGCGGTAGCGGGCTTGAGCTCGAGATTTCACGAGCATAGTCCGGCCGATAGGCGGTGGGGACAGAGCGGCGACGGAACTTCGTCAGGTGGACTTCCGGCATGCTTGCGACCATTGTCGCGCCCAGCATGACCTCGATGAACGCCCGGGCGGCTGGATCGCGGCACGGCAAGCGCGCGCTCGCCTGCGTCGCGGGCTTCTTGCTGATCGCTCTCGCGTTCGGCGCCTGCAACACCCGTGAGCCCGTGACCGCACAGCAGGCGCGGGTCGATTACGATATCCTCGAACGCATGACGCGCGGCCCCGCGCTCGACTTCGCGACCGAGGTGCGTCCGGTGCTCGAGAAGCGCTGTGTCGTGTGCCACGGCTGCTACGACGCTCCCTGCCAGTTGAAGCTTTCGTCGTACGCGGGCATCGCGCGGGGAGCCAGCAAAGAGGTGGTCTACGATGGAGGGCGCATCCGCGCTGCCGATCCCTCGCGGCTATTCATCGACGCGCTGACCGCGAGCCAGTGGCGGCAGCGCGGCTTTCATCCCGTCGTGAGCGAAGTCGCACGCGCCCCCGACGACAACCTCGACGCTTCGGTGATGTATCGCATGCTGCGACTGAAGCAGCTGCACCCGCAGCCACTCACCGGCATGCTCGACCCCAGCGTCGACGTGGGCCTCGATCGCGAGCAAACCTGTCCCACGCTGGACGAGTTCGACGCCTACGCTGAAGAGCACCCGAACCAAGGCATGCCCTTCGCGCTGCCGAACCTGGCACCGGCGGAGTACGAGGTGCTGGTGCGCTGGTTGGCCGATGGCGGACGGGTACCTCCGCCGCCGCGCGAAACCCCGGAGCTGGCGGCGCAGATCCGGCAGTGGGAGCAGTTCCTGAACGGGACCACGACGAAACAGCGCCTGGTGGCGCGCTACGTCTACGAACACTTGTTCTTGGCTCACCTGCATTTCGGAGGCAGTGACCCGCGCGAGTTCTACACGCTGCTGCGTTCACGCACTCCGCCTGGGCAATCCGTGGTGCCGGTGGCCACTCGCCGTCCGTACGGGGACCCTGGTGCGTCGTTCTACTATCGCTTGCAGCGGGCAGAGGCCAGCGTGGTAGCCAAGGACCACCTGGTGTACGAGCTTTCGCCGGCGCGCTTGCAGCGGTACCGCGAGCTCTTCGTCGAACCCTCCTTCGAGGTTGCCAGGCTGCCCGGCTACGAGTCGGAGCTCAGCGCCAACCCCTTCAAGGTCTTCGCCGCGCTGCCCGTACGGTCGCGTTACCGCTTCCTGCTCGACGACGCCCGTTTCTTCATCGAGGGCTTCATCAAGGGTCCGGTGTGCCGCGGACAAATCGCGCTCAACGTGATCGAAGATCGCTTCTGGATCGTATTTTTCGATCCGGAGGCGCCGCTCGTGGGAAACTCGGAGTACGTCAACCGACTCTCCGACTACCTCGCGCTGCCCTCCGAGTTAGGCGATACCATGAACCTGCTTCGGGCGCGCCGGCACTACCTCGAGCTCCAGAATCGGTACTTGGAAGCGCGGCGTCAGGTGTTCAAGGTGACCAAGCCGTGGCCGCTCGAAAAAGCGGTCAAGTTGCTCTGGAACGGCGCGCATCAGAACCCGAACGCGGCGCTCACCGTGTATCGACACTCGGACAGCGCTTCGGTCGATTTTGGCCTGGTCGGCGCAGATCCGGAAACCACGTGGATCCTCGACTACCCGTTGCTCGAACGCATTCACTACTTGCTGGTGGCCGGCTTCGACGTCTACGGCAATGTCGGGCATCAGCTCAATACTCGGCTGCACATGGACGTGCTCAGGATGGAAGCAGAGGGCTATTTGCTCGCGTTCCTGCCTTCGGCCACGCGGAAAGCGACCCACGCTTCGTGGTACCAGGGCATCCGCGGGGACGAAGCGGACGACATGCCGCTCTGGTGGATGGACATTGAGTTGGTGACTGGCTACCGCGGCCAGGATCCGCAAGCCGAGCTCTATCGCCAGATCGAGGGGCAGCTCGAGAACCTCGCGGCCTCGCCGCGGGAGCGCCCCTGTCGCGGGGAGGTGTGCGCTTCTCCGGAGCGGGCGGGGCAGCTGCGTGAGTTCGACCGCCAGTTCCAGCGTCTCGAGACGATGAAAGGGCCCATGCTCCAGTTCGTGCCCGATGTGGCTTTCGTGCGCGTCGAGCTCGGAGGCGACGAACAGAACGACCTCGCGTACACCCTGCTCGCCGACAAGTCTTACAAGAACGTCTCGTCGATGTTCGCCGAAGAAAAGCTCGGTGACCGCCGCGATTATGCGTACGATCGGCAGACGGTGCTGCCCTGGCTCGAGAGCGCGTACCCCAACTTTTTCTACGTGGTTTCTGGCGACGACGTGCCTCGCTTCGTCAGCGATTACAAGGCCATCTCGAGTCGCCGAGACTACGAGCGCTTCGTCGCGCATTTCGGCGTCCGCCGCACGAATCCGCGGTTCTGGGCCATCTCGGATTGGTTCAATGCCCACGCGTTGCGCGAGCGCCCCGAACTCGCCGGTCTGTTCGATCTCAACCGCTACGAGAACCGCTAGCCCCCGGTTTCGGCTGCTGCCGCTCGAACTCGCCGAGCACAAGCAAGATTCGAGGGACTTTTTCGGACCACGCTGCCCGACGGCAGCTTCAAGCCTGCCGGGTTCGACGGGCTCGTCATGCCGATGCATGCGGTAGTCGGTCTGGCCGCGGCGTTCGTGATCCCGCCCAGCCTCGGGGCGCGCCTCGCGCACTGGACGGGGCGCCGGCTGCCATGTGTCAGCTGGGACTGAGAGGCATTGAACGGCTTACGCGGATCTCGACCTCGCGCTCGACATACCGCCACTCTTCGGTCGCTCGCAGGGCCACCACGAGTTCGTCGAAGCGCGGTTCGTCCTCGGGGGCGAAGTCGAACCAGGTCAAGAAGTCGAAGGGCTCGGAGCTTCCGAGATCACGGCAGTGGTGCAGGCGCCGGGCCACGTTCGGCAGCGCGCGCCGGCCAATTTCGATGTGCGCCGAGCGCTCTTCGAAGATAGCGCGCCGCTCGTCCTGCGGCAGATCCCACCACGCCTGGCTTTTCTTGATGGGGATCAGAGCCCCCAGGCGCGCTGCGGGGCGCCCGATCGGTTGCTGTACCGCCACCAGCTCCTCCTTTTCGCTGCGCGTCACATAGCGTTCGTTGCTGGTGACACCCTTCAAGCAAAACACGGGCGCTGCTTGCAGACCGGCCTCGCCATTGATGACGGCCAGACGAGCCACGTGTGGCAAGGTTTCGCCGATCACCGGTCGCACCGAATGCACTTCGAACTGGCCTGCGGATCCGCCGGCGAACTGCCAGAGTCGCTGATTCACGCGGCCAACCTGCGGCCGCCGCCATTTCGCGAGGGTATCGGTCGAATGTCGGGTGGGCGCTGCCGCCGGAGCAAAGGCAGCACTTTTGTCGGATCGCCGCCGAGCGAAATCAGCCCTTGTGTCCGAGCACGGGGTTGATTGCAGCGTACGCCAGCTTCAGCCAGAGCCGCACGCGCTGGCGTTCGAGAGCTCGCAGCGTGAAAGGACCGTCCGTCGAGTTTGCGGCTGCCCAAAAGCTCGCGCCAGTGGCGTCGATGCGAAGCATCGCCGTGGGGTCGAGCTCCGGCAACTCCACCGCGCTACCCTGGAGGGCGTCCAGGCGCTGTTTGGCCGGTGAACTGTCGAACAGGCTGAAATCCTTGCCGCGTCCGAGGTTCTTCACGACGATGTGGCGCACCTCGTCCCCGAACAGTTCGATCAGCTCGTCGACTTCGGAGACGGAGGCATAGCTGCCGTCGGTCACGTGCCAGAAGGTGAAGCTGACACCGACTTCCTGCGCAAATTGCAGGATGTCTGCGCCGGTCAGCCAGGCGTGCAGTGGGCGGATGCTTTGGCCGGGCAGATCCACGAGCACCTGGCGCTCAGCACCGAGCGCGCGATCCATGATCTGATCGGCGCTCTCCGGCAGGGTCAGGTCTACCGGTCGCGTGTATTCGGAGTAAAACCGCAAGAGCGCGCCGTGCGATTGATCCGCGTCGAGTCCAGCGAAAGGCTTGCTGTGGTCGATGAACCATTGCGCTAACAAGCGCGCCGTGACGCTCTTTCCGACGCCGCCTTTTTCGCCGCCTACGAAATGAATGTGACTCATCGGGGCGGTAGACTCCCAATGGTTGCAGCCGTCAAGCGACAATCTTGGCGGTCCCGGGGCACGCCGCCTGCCGTGGCGAGTGACTCGGCTCGCACCAAGGCATCGGCGCGCTGCTCGTGGGGCGACGTCACGGCGCGCGCGCTGGCTCGACACTGTTCCGAGCGTCGATCGGCCCGGAGGCTCCCCTGCAGCCCGGAGCCGCGTCGCGCATGGTTACGGTTATCCAGTAACCGGATGTGTGCAGAGGTGTCACGTGGCTTTTTTCCTCAGGAACCCCTCAGGAACGGAGACCAGTGAAAATGTCGGGGTTTGGTGGTGACAGAAGTCTGTGGCCTCCGTGTATCCGGACGAGGCCCGAGGCCGGTCACGAATTCACCGGGCGCGAGTGCCGGATCGTGCCACTTTTAGGGTATGCCGAAACCCATCGTCGCCGGGCGCTCGCTCACCGCCGCGTTGGTCTGTGCCTGGTGTTGCCACGGGACCGTGGCTCAAGCAGAGAGTGCGCGCCAGGCGAAGCTGTTTCCCGTCGCTCCGAAAGCGGACCGAACGTTGCGGGTGTTGCGCGCTGCTGACCGCGACAAGGACGATCGCGTCGACCTCACCGAGCTGAAGCGCTTCATGGAACGGGAGGTTTCGCGCCAAGTTCAGAAGCGCATGCCCAAGTTGGATCGCAACGGCGATGGCCGTGTCACTGCCAGCGAAGTGCCCGCCATGAGCCGGAGTCGCTTCGCGCGGTTCGATCGGGATGGCGACGGCGCGTTCACCGCGCAAGAGCTGTCGCAGGTCATGCGCTCCCAAGCGCTCGCGCGCTGCGAAGGCATCCTGGCCGCGCTCGACGTCGACCGTGACGGCGCGCTGACTCACAACGATGTTGCGACCGAGCGGACCCGCGTGGCTCGAAACGCGGAGCGTTAGCGGCTACGCCTCGAGGTATTCGGCGTCGTGCACTCGCCGCACGTCGAATCGCGTGGCGCCGCTCAGTATGTTCCGGGCGCTGAGCAGCGCGGTCATCATGGAGTGATCCTGGTTGTTGTAGCGGTGCATGCCGTTTCTTCCCACCAGATGTAGCCGGGGGAAATCGTGGCGCAGCGCGGAGAGCACGCGCTCGACGCGGGCTTCGTAGCCGCGGTCGTACACCGGATAGGCTTTGGGTTGGCGAATGACGCAGGCGTCGAACACGTTGGCGCGCGGGACCAAGCCCATGCGATCGAGCTCGGCGCTCGCGTGCTCGACGAGCGCGTGGTCGGTCATGCTCCAACGTTCGTCGCCTTCGTTGCAGAAGTACTCACAGCCCAGAGCGATGGCATCGGGGTCCGGCACCATATCTGGGGACCATGCCTTGTAGTTCTGGATGCGCCCCATCTGAATGCTCGCGTCCTGGACGTAGAGCCAGGTGTCGTCGAAGGTTTTCGGATCGCGCGCGATCAGCACCACGAGAACCAGCGCGCGGTAGCGCAGGCCCCGCGCGGCCTCGAGCACTTTGGGGGCTGGCGCCGGCAGCAGCGCGCGCACCAGCTCGGCGAGCGGAGCAGAGGCGATGACATGGGCCGCCTCGAGCGACCCTGTGCCGGCAGCGCCCTCGTGATGGATGCGGTAAGCGCCGCTCGTGAGCCGTTCGATGCCCTGGACGCGCGCCCCCATACGGATGGCGGCGCCGCGCGCGGTCAGCGTCGCGGCGCATGACTCCCAGAGCATGCCGGGCCCCCGCCGGGGATATCGAAAGGAATCGATCAGCGTCGACTCGCGACCACGCCGAGCTGCACCGGGCAACGCGTTCAGAATGGCCTTGCCGAGCGAGAACGTTCGGATCCGCTGCGCCGCCCAATCTGCAGAGATCTCGTGGCACGGCATGCCCCAAACCTTCTCCGTGTACGTCTCGAAGAAGTGCCGGTAGAGCCGCTCGCCAAACCTATCGACGATCCATGCTTTGTAGTCGCTCGTGTTCGCGGCGGGTGCGGCGCGCGCTTTCAAGTAGGACGCCGTGCACGCGGCGGCCTCGAGCGCGCCGAGGCGTGCGAAAACGTCGAGCGGCCTGAGCGGATACGCCACGAAGCGCCCAGCGAAATAGATGCGGCTCTTGCGCGGACGTACGAGCAGGTCCCTCGGCAGCATCCGCGCCCACAGCGCTTCGATCTCGCGCGACTTCGAGAAGAAGCGATGCCCCCCGACGTCGATCGAGTACTCCTTGTAGCGCACCGTGCGCGCGAGCCCGCCGACGTACTCCGGATCCGTTTCGAAAATGGTTACTGGCCAGCCGTGCTCCGTCAGCTCCCACGCAGCCGTGAGCCCAGCGGGACCTGCCCCGATAATGGCAGTTCGCTCCATCCGCGTTGCATCGTCGCGCCAGGTTGCTCGCGATGCCAGCAACAAAAGCGGGGCGCTAGTGGGCAGGCAGCGCCGGAATCGTTGCACAGGCTCGTATGCGAGCGAGTTGGGTCACCGATTGAACTTCGACGCGAAACCGTGGTACACGGCTTCCATTAGGGCGCACGTCGCCTCCTCGGTGGGTGTCGGGGCAAAAAAGCGATGTTTCGAGAAGCGTACCGCTCGGTCGTCAAAGTTCGCGGCCCGAACTTCGGGCTCAAGGGCTTGGCGTGGCTCTCTTCGGGCCTCGAACGCGCCAAGGCCAGCGTGGACGGGCTCGCTGTCGATATCCGACGGAATCGAAACAGGGAGCTCTTGAACGTCATGTACGCGGCCGTTCTGGATACCCCGCCGCTCGCCTGCAATCCGGCGGCGGCGACCGAGGTTCACACGGTCACGGGGCATCATCACTTTCGTATGTACCTTGCCGCGATAAAATCATTGCTGCGGTACACGGGCGACCTGGCCGTGGTCGTGCACGACGACGGCAGCTTGGATGCCGAGGACGAGGCGCTCGTGAAAGCGCACTTACCTGGCGCTACGTTCATCGATCGGGCGAGCGCGGATGATCAGATGCGCGGCCTGCTCGCGCGCTACCCCCACTGTCGAAGGCTCAGAGATCGCGTCGTTAACTCATTGGAATTGTTTGATAACCTTTTGCTCGCGCGCGCACCAAGGCTGATCAACATGAACTCCGACGTGCTCTTTCTGCGCGAGCCGAGCGAGGTCGTCTCTTGGATTTCCGGGACAGAGCCGGCGATCCTCGGCGTCTTCGAGGCCGAGCCTGCGGGGCAGGCGGAGTTTCTTGCGCGCCGTGGAAGCGCGTTTCCTCCCCACGTGACGACGGCGCTCGCGTGCCTATACCCGGAGGCCGTGGACCTGGACTTCGTCGAGGGCGTCCTATCGGAAACGACTCCGGATTGGTTTACAGCCCAGAACATGTATCCGCTGCTCTACGAACGTGACGCTGCCGCGCACAGCGCGCGCTTTCTCGACCAGCGCGATTACCAGGCGTCGGGGGTTTTCGAGGCGGGCGCGATATTCCGTCACTATTGGTCGAGCACGGCGCGGTTCACCGACACCCAAGCCGAAGACAGCGCGCGTGTGCTGGCCGCTTTGGCGAGCAACCGCCCGTAGCAGGAGCTCCGATGCACATTCTCATCACGGGCGGACGAGGTACGATAGGGAAAGTTCTCACGCCTTGGTTGCGTCGCGCGGGGCACCAGGTCTGGACCTGCGATCTCGACCACCATCACGACGCGCAGCACGTCCGTTGCGATGTTGCCGAGTTCAGACAGCTCGGGAGGCTGCTCGACAGCCAGCCGTTCGATCTCGTGTATCACCTGGCTGCGGAGTATGGGCGCTGGAACGGCGAGGAGTACTACGAGCAACTCTGGCGCACCAACGTGATCGGAACCAAGCACCTGATTCGCCTGCAAGAACGCTCGCGTTTTCGCATGGTGTTCGCCAGTACCTCCGAAGTGTACGGAGATATGGACGAGCCGATGCGGGAGGAGTTGCTCGATCAGAAGGAGATTCGCCAGCTCAACGACTACGCGTTGAGCAAGTGGGTGAACGAGCAGCAGATCATGATGTCGCGTGACATGTTCGGAACGGAGACTGTGCGTGTCCGACTGTTCAATACGTACGGACCGGGCGAATACTTCACACCGTTTCGGAGCGCCATCTGCCGTTTCGCCTACTCGGCGCTCCTGGGCCTGCCGTACACGGTATACTTGAACCACCAGCGCACGTCGATCTTCATCAGCGATGCGGTGCGGACGCTGGTGGCCCTCGCACAGGGGTTCGTTCCCGGAGAGGTCTACAACATCGGAGGGACCGAGAGCCACGACATGAAAGCTGTGTCGGACACGATCCTCGCTTTGCTCGGGAAGAACGACGCGCAGGTCACCTATGCGGACGCGGAGCCGTTCACCACGAAGAACAAGACCGTCGACTGTTTGAAGGCGACGCGCGTGCTCGGGCACTCGTCGTGCGTGCCGCTCAGGGTCGGTCTCGCGCGAACCCTGGCGTGGATGCGACGCATCTACGTCGACCAGGTGGACGCGGAGCCCGTCGACTACCTGGAGTTGGCGTCATGAACGTGTTGGCGGTGGGGGCGCATCATGACGACATCGAGCTCGGTTGCGGCGGCACGCTGGCGCGCCTGGCACGCGCGGGCCATCGCACATTCGGCGTCGTCTTGACCAACTCCGAGACGCACTACGAGTTTCGAGGCATCCACCGCAGCCGCGCCGATGCGCGCCGCGAGGCCGAGCGCGCCGCCGAAGTGCTCGGCCTCACCCTGGTGGAGCTCGGAGGGTTCGGTCACGACAACGGCACCCTGGCGTACGACGTCGAGCTCATGCGCGGCCTGGAACGCTTCATCGACGAGCAGCGCATCTCGCTCGTTTTCTCGCATTGGGGTCATGACCTGAACACCGACCACGAGGCCGCCGCCAAGCTGACCCGCGTCGCGTCGCGTCGCGTGCCCTCGGTGTTGATGTATCGCAGCAACTGGTATCAGACGGAGCAGCCGTTCAATGGCAGATTTTTCGTCGATATTTCCGACACCGTCGAGCTGAAGCGTAAGAGTCTCGCATGCTTCGAATCCGAGCTCTCGAACCGGGGCCACGACTGGATCGAGTCGTTCTTCGATGCGCATCGCAGCGCGGGCTTCGCGATCGGAAAACGCTACGCAGAGGTGTTCGAACCGCTCCGCTACGAGCTGTTTCTGGGGTGATGACATGCCACTCTGGAAGCACACTGCGGTGTTTGCCAAGAGCTTCGCTCGAAAGGCGTTGCTAGCAACACCGCCGTCCGTGCGCCGCGCACTGGGGCCTGACTTCTTCGCGCACCTCACGCCGGAGTTTCTCTGGCTCGAGGTGACCGCGGCGTGCCCGAACCGCTGCAAGTTCTGCGGCATTGGGGACAAGATCCCCAGCGGGCGCGCCCTGACCCCGGCACAGATCCAGACTGCGCTCGAAGATCCGCTGTTTCGCGGGCTACGCATCGTCGTCGTGTCGGGGGGCGAGCCGACGCTGCGACCCGATCTGGAGGCCATTCTCGCGAGCGTGCACCGCGCCGTGCCGCAGGCTCGCATCGTGCTCAGCAGCAGCGCCGCGCTGCCGGATCGGTTGGTGCGAGCCGCACGGACCGCGCTGGAGCTAGGGGTGCGCTTGGATGTCGGTGTGTCCGTCGACGGCCTCGGCAAGCGCCACGACGAGCTCCGCGGGGCGCCTGGGCTATTCACCAAAGTCGACGGCGCGCTCCGCGAGCTCCGCGAGCTGAAGCGTGAGTTCGGATCGCAGCTCCGCGTGAGCGTGGGCATGGTGATCGCCGACGACACAGCGGCACAGGTGGACGCCGTCAGGCGCTATGCACGGGGCTTAAGAGCGGCGTTCAACCCGCAGTGGTACAACCAAGCCGCGTACTACGACAACGTCGGCCGTGACCGGCTGTCTGCACGGGCAGAATTGTTGCGTATCGGCAAGCAGCTCGAACCCTCGATCTTGACCGATTTCGCCGTGCGGGTGCTCGAGGGGCGTGCTCCGAAGGCGCGCTGCACCATGTTGTTCAACGCTTGCCTGGTGAAGAGCAGCGGCGACATGGTCCCTTGCTTCACCTTTTGGGACAACTCGGTGGGCAACGTCTTGAAAGACTCGCCCTCTGCGATCTGGGCGAGCCAGCGCGCCCGCGTGGAGCGGAAGCGGGTCATGGCTTGTGACGGATGCCTGAACGCCTGCGGTGTCGTGTGGAGCGCCGACCCCGACTACCTCGGTCGCAGTCGCTTCTACCTGCGCCATCCGCGCGTCTTCGTCGCGAAGCTCCGCGAGCGCCTGGCGAGCGCCTGACCATTACTGCACGTCGACGACGAACGACGTCACGCTCCGCGGGGGCAACACGTAGCGAAACGACGTGTCCGTGATCGCAACCGCGGCTAGTGGCGCGAGCGAGAGCGTTTCGGAGGTCACCCAGGGCACCGCTGCGGCCAGCTCTCGGGCCAACTTGCCTCGGATCCGGAAGGTCTGGGCTGCCGGCAAAGGGTTCGCGTTCACCGCCACGATCACGATGCGGTCGTCGCTCGTGAACGCGGTCACGAGGATACTCGAGGCAGGCTCGGGCGTGGCCTCCACTCGTCGAAAGCCGGGCCGCACGAACTTGGCGAAGTTGCCCAGCGCATAGGCGCGTTTGAAACGCACGCCATCCTGAATCAAGGCGGGATTCTGGCGCTTCTCGTCGTTGCGGTAGTGCGCGTTCACCGCCGTCAGGTTGTAGTAGTTCCAAGCGGTTACCGAGAGTTCGGTCAAGTGGTCGTGCAGGACGCGCGCCATCGCGAGCGCCGAGGTCATCGTAGGATCAGGAGGTGCGCCCTGCCTTTCCTGCGAATACTCGGTCTGCCAGAGGGTAAGACCGTGAATCTGCCGCATGAACCACTTTCCCAGTTGAAGACGACCGTAGGGATGGGTGGAGAGGCCACTCAGGTACTTCATCGCGGCAGCGTCGCTGAGTAGCGCGGTCACATACTCCGGAGCCTTGCGCAGGGACGCAGTGTCGGGCGCGATGATCTTGACGGCGAGATCGCGGCGTTCGAGCTCAGGACCGAGGTGCTCGCCGATGAAGGTTGCGAGTTCGGCGGGCGTCCACAGGCAGCCGTCCCACGCAGCCGGGTAATCTGGTTCGTTCTGGGGTGTCAGCGCCAGCAGAGGCACGCCCCGGTCTCGCATCGTCTCGGCAAAGGTCGCCAGAAAAGCCGCATACTCGGGGTAGTATTCGGGCTTCAGGTGTGCCTTCGGTTGGCCGCTCACTTTCCCATTGGTCTTCCACTCCGGTTTGGGTGTCCATGCCGCCGCCACCACCCGTGCGCCCAAAGCCGTCGCCTTCTTGGCGGTTGCGAGTTCTGGCGTGATCGGCGCCTCGTGAGCGATACTCACGCGCAGCAACGAGAGGCCGATGCCCGCCTGTTTCGAGAACAGGAACTGCGCGTCCGCGTCGCTGATGCTCTGGGAGAAAAAAGCCGACGAGGCGCCGAATCCGTCGATGGTCTGGTAGCTCACGTTCGTATCGACGAGCACGTCCGTCTTGATTTCGGCAGCCAGGAACAGACAGGGCACCACCAGCCACGCGATGCGGCTGACGGTCGCGGCGTAGGCAATCACGCGCGCTCCAAGAACCGGCCTCGAACGTAACCCACGGCGTTGGCCAGCTGCGAAACCAGAAACAAGAGCGACCGCTCCACGCGCGGCTCCAAGTCCGCCGCTTGCTGCGGATGTCGCAGCAGCTTCCAGTAAAACGAAGCGCGCTCGAGGGGGAGCGGGCCATAGCCGTGCACCAGGGCCCGCTGCCTGAGGAGCGCCGCGCCGCGCCCGTAGGCGTAGTGTTGCCGACAGAACCTCGCGAAGTTCAGGTCATGCGCGTGCCGAACCACCGCGCTTGGCGCGTACACGCTGCGTCGAGCCGTGTGACCGCCGCTGCGATCCCAGCGCAGGCAGAACTCGCGATCTTCTCCACCCGCGCCGCGAAACCGCTCGTCGAACCCGCCGAGCGCATGGAACGGAGCTCGCGGCACGCACAGGTTGTTCGAGGTGAACAGGCGACCCTCCGCCGCGCCCAGGTTGCCCTGCTCCACCATGAAATCCACCAGCGCCTGGCTTGCGGCCGCGAAGCGGTCGCGAACGAGCGCGTTCACCACGCGTCCACCGACCAGCGTCGTCTCGGGTTCGGGCACTGCTGCCATCGCCTCCGCCAGCTGCTCGAGCCAGGCGGGTTCGGGCTCACAATCGTCGTCTGTGAACGCCAGGAGCCGCCCGCGCCCGCGCCGGGCGCCCGCGTTCCTCGCGGCGGCTGCCCCGCGGTTCACCTGGCTGACGAGGTGACAGGCAAAAGGGTGTCCGCGCTCGACGAGCGGCCCGACCGCCTCGCGCATGTTCGCGTCGTCGACCACGATCACCTCGAAATCGTCGCGCGGCCAGGTTTGTTCCGCGAGGCTACGCAGGCACGACGCGAGCTTCGCTGGGCGTCGGCAGGTGGGAACGACGATCGAGAACGTTGGCGTCTGCATGTTACTCGAGACTCGCGCCGCGCGCGTCGGTCAATGCGACCGGCGCCGGCGCCGTGAGCCGAAGCGCGCGACCCAGCACGAGCGCCGCGAACACCGCGCTACCGTAGAGCAGGTACGCCTGATGCAGCAACCACGCGCCGGCCGCAAATCGGGCGCCGCCGCGGCGCAAGAAGAACCGATACAAGCCTGCGTTGAGCATCGTCGACACGCCGAGGGCCGCTGCGACGCCGGCGCATGCCGTCCCCGTGAGCGGCCCCGCGGGAGCGAATAGCGCCCCGGCACCGAGCAGGAACGCAGCCCAAGTGACTCCGGCGCTCGCGCGGCTCCGCCACCCGAGGTTGAGATCATCGGGGAGTTGCCCCTCGCGCAGCACCAAGCGCGTCCACGGCACCGCGCGGCCGAAAATGTCGGTGCGCCAAAGGCTCAGCAGCGTCCAGCGCTTGAGATGGGTGGCCTGGATCTCCGGACACAGCCGGATCTCCATGCCGGCTCGGCACAGCCTCACGCCGAGCTCGATGTCCTCGATGCTGGAGCCCGCGTAGCGCTCGTCGAACCCGCCGACGGCCAGGAACGTGTCACGCCGGATCGCCCCGCAGCCGCTCCAGAAGCTGCTCGCGGCGCGCCTGCCGTGCTGGTGCACATGATGATGCAGCAAGTTCTTGAAACGGCTCGGAACATCGACATGGCGTGGATCGTCGTCGTAGCTGCCGAACAGAGCCTGCGGCGCCGCCACCTCGTCGAACACCGCCAGCATGCGCGCGATCGCATCCTCGTGCACGACCACATCCGCATCCACGAACACCAGCACGTCCCCCCGCGCCCGCTCGGCACCGCGGTTCCGAGCCCACGCCGCCCCGCGCGTTCCACACGTTCCGCACGTTCCGCACGTTCCGTACGCGCCACACGTTCTACACGCTTCCCACGTTCCGCAAACGAGTGTGGCCCCGTGCCTCTGCGCGATCCCTGCCGAGTCATCCGTCGAAGCGTCGTCGACCACGATCACTTCGTCCGGTGGCCTCGTAGAGCGCCCCAGACCGGCAAGGCACTCCTGCAACGTCCCGCCGCCATCATGGACCGGAACGATCACCGACAACCGCATTCTCGCACCCCCGTCGCGCCAGGAATCCCGTGATCGGGCAGTATCTCTACATGGCCTGGCGGTTCCTCCACGTCGAACTCCACGTCGAACTTGGCGCAGCGCCTCGAAACATCGTCGCCGCTTCGGCGCGACGCCGCAAGCGCCTTTCGCTCCAGGTGAGCGCGAACCGCCCGCCGCTGGCTCACCGCCGATAGGCGAGCAGCCAAAGCACCCGAATCACCGAATCATCGAATCCGCGAATCCACGTCCCGCTGCGCCTGTCAGCATGCATGGAGCTCCACGCGCTCGTCTCGACAAGCACTGTGGAGCCGCGCAGACACGATCAACGGCGTCGGCGAAAGCGCCCCGAGATGCGCTCGAGCATGAACTCCCGTCCGAAGTCTTGCCCAGCGGCCAGCGCATGGTGGGCCCGGCAGTACATCCTGAGGTTTCCCACGGTCTCGCGTCCGCCGAGCGCATGGGCGAATAGGTGGTGGAGCTCCAGAAAGCGGTCTCGCGACAGTGCCGCCGGAACTCATCGATAAAGCCCACTGCAGCCTATCCCGCTCGCGCACCTCACGTCGCACCGAAGCCGCTCCGCTCCGCGCTGGCGCGGAAAGCGGGCATGTATCTTGCTTCTCTTGCTCGAGGCGGGCAGAAGCGCTGCGACCGAGGGAGCCGCCCCGATGCGTCCCGGTAGGGACGGCCCTTTCGGGCCGCCC
The DNA here is from genome assembly GCA_025937785.1 of Polyangiaceae bacterium. Classification (GTDB taxonomy): domain Bacteria; phylum Myxococcota_A; class Polyangia; order Polyangiales; family Polyangiaceae; genus JAICQQ01. The sequence continues at coordinate 25 of JAICQQ010000045.1, read as the reverse complement.
CCCGGACAGAACCCGGCGTACGGTT
>JAICQQ010000424.1 GCA_025937785.1 Polyangiaceae bacterium | reverse complement strand
GTCCTGTCTCCATAGTTCGCACTCTGGCGTCCTATTGAGACTAGACGAATCAAAGATTCATTCCACCACTCGCGGTTGCATGGATGCGCGGCAAGTTGACACGGGGCGAGGGTGTTTTGGCGTGCCGGACGGCCGCGCGGATGCCGTCACGGATAGAGCGGCGCCTTCTGTGTCCGACGTTCGCACGGCGCTCGGGCTCGGCCTCGGGGTGGTTCGATGCTTGCAGGAAAGCGAGCCCAACCCGAAGCGAGGTGAGAGTATGAGCTCCGCAGTAACGAACGAAACCCGGGCGTACCCCTTGGCGCGAACAGCGGCCGGCACTCCACCCTGGGGCGTGGCGCGTCCGACATCCGGGCAGCGCCGTGCCAGCACGCTGGGGTGGCTGAGTGTTGGCCTTGGGTTGGCACAGGTCATTGCGCCGCGTCAGGTCGCTCGCTGGATTGGCGCGGCCGAGAGTGACCGCACTGCGGCTGCGCTGCGTGCCGTCGGTCTACGCGAGCTCACGTGCGCAGCGGGGCTATTCTCCCATGCTCACCCAGCAGCATGGTCGTGGGCACGGGTCGCCGGAGACGTGATGGATTTGGCGCTACTCGCCGCCGCTCCACGTCGCAACGGAGCGGGGCGCACGCTGGCAGCGGCGACGGCAGTACTCGGTGTCACCCTGCTGGACGTGCGAGCGGCACTGCAGCTGGCGCGCGAGCCGGACCCCGCAGACGAGGGCGTTTCGGTGTTGCAATCGGTGACCATCAATTGCACGCCGCAGGAGGCGTACGCCTATTTCCGAGACTTGGAAAACCTGCCGAGTTTCATGTCCCACCTGCTCGAGGTGCGCGTCGAGAACGACCGATCTCACTGGCAGGCCAAAGGTCCGCTCGGCACCTCGGTGGAGTGGGATGCCGAGCTCGTCGAAGACCGCGTCGGAGAGCTGATCGCCTGGCGTTCGGTTGCTGCTGCCGCTGTTCCCAATAGCGGTCGCGTAGAGTTTCGACAGGGACCCGCGGGCAAGGGGACGGAGGTCGTCGTCAAGTTGAACTACGACCCACCCGCGGGCGAGCTAGGCGTCCGTCTCGCGCAGCTGTTCCAGGTAGAGCCAGGTCAAGAGATTGCCTCCGACCTGCGACGCCTGAAACAAGTGCTGGAGACCGGCGAGATCGTGCACTCGGACGCCAGCGTTCATCGCGGAATGCACCCGGCGCGTCCCCCCGAGTCGGTCGAGGCGGGCGAGCTCGACCTACCGGAGATCGAGCCGCCCCCGGGCATCTCCGATAGGCCTCGCCCGCGACGCGCACGCGTGAGTTAGCCTGCCGGTGCGCCGGCCGCGCCTCCGTCAGGCAGCGGCCGGCTTGGACTTGCGCCGCGAGAGCGCCTTTTTCGATGCGTCCGCAGATGTCCTCGCCCACCCCTTGGGCACGGCTGCTTCGAACCCGCCCTCGCAGACCTCGTCGAAGCGGGCTTTCATGATTTTGCCTAGCTGAGCAAGCTCGTCTTCGTCGATCTGCTCCTCGACAGAGGGGAACAGCTCTTGTTCTTCTTCTTCGACGTGGTGTTCGATCAGCTCCTTCAGCGTGGTCACGCGGGCCGAGAATGAGTCGTCTTCTGGATCAGTAGCGAGTAGTCGTTTGAGCGCGAGCTCCGCCACCGAATGCTCCTCGTAACTCTCGTTGACGAGGTCGGCATCGACCTCCTTCACCCGGGGGTAGAACAGCTCTTGCTCGATCGCCATGTGAGCGGCTAGGTTGTCGGCAAGATCCTCCAGCAGCGGCCCTGCCTCGGAGCGACCGCTCTCCAGCTTTTTGAGCAAGGCCTCTACCTTGCGGTGTTGGGATTGCAATAGCGCAGTAGCTTTCATGGGTTTCGTTCCTCGTTTCGGTGTGATGCGCATGAAGCGCGGCCACTCATGCCGCCTTCAGCACGACCTTTTCGCAGCCGTCCTGCTTTTTCATGAAGAGATCGAAGCCACGGGCCGCTTCCGCCAGCGGCAAGCGATGCGTGATGACGAAGCGTGGATCGATGTCGCCGCGCTCGATGTGATCGAGCAGCGGCTTCATGTAACGTTGGACGTGGCACTGACCTGCGCGTAGCGTGAGCCCGCGGTTCATGATGGCACCCATCGGAAAGTTGTCGATGAATCCGCCGTACACGCCGATGACGGACACGATGCCGCCGTTCCGACAGCAGCGGATGGCCTGGCGCAAGGCAGTGGGTCGATCGGGTTGGATGCTCAGCGCCTGCTTCGCGCGGTCGACCGCAAACAAGGGTCCGTGCCCATGCGCTTCGAGCCCGACCGCGTCGATACAGGCATCGGGGCCGCGCCCTGCCGTGATAGCGCGCAACGCTTCGTACACGTCGACTTGCTCGTAGTTCAGCGTTTCCGTCGCGGCGCCCGCTTGCAGCGCTAGGTCCAGGCGGTACGGGAGGCGGTCGATGGCGATGACGCGCTCGGCGCCCAGCAACCGCGCGCTCTTCATCGCGAACAGGCCGACTGGTCCGGCGCCCCATACGGCGATCACGGCGCCCGGTTGGATGTCGCACATGTCGGCGCCCATGTAGCCCGTGGGCAAGATGTCCGAGAGGAACAGGACCTGCTCGTCGTCCAGGTGATCCGGGACTTTCAGCGGCCCGACATCGGCGAAAGGTACGCGCACGAACTCCGCCTGCCCGCCGGCGAAGCCGCCCAGCATGTGAGAGTAGCCGAAAAGTCCCGCCGGGGAGTACCCCCAGAGCTTCTCTGCCATCCAGGCGTTCGGATTCGAGTTCTCACAGAGCGCGTAGTCTTGGCGCTCGCAGGAAAGGCAGCGGCCACAGGCGATCGGGAAGGGGACCACCACGCGATCGCCCACCTTCAAGTTCTTCACGTCGGGTCCGATGTCCATGACTTCGCCCATGAATTCGTGACCCACGACGTCCCCGCTTTCCATTGTCGGAATGAAGCCGTTGAATAGATGCAGATCAGAACCGCAGATCGCGGTGGAGGTCACGCGCACGATGCAGTCGCGGCGATTCAGGAGCTTTGGCTCCGGAACGTCTTCGACACGCACGTGCTGTTTGCCGATCCAACAGTTGGCCTTCATCGATCTCGTGCCTCCTCGAACGTCTCTGCCTGACCGCGGGGGGCACGCGATGCAAGCATCGAACCAAGCGGGCTCGGCCCGTAGAACCGTTGCCTCCCGTTAGGTCAGCATCTTGCCGACCTGGGCTCGGCTCGGAGAACGACGATGACCTCTCGCTACGGTTTGGCAGACAAAGTGGTCGTGATTACGGGGGCATCGAGTGGGCTGGGGCGAGCTGCCGCGCTGGAGTTCGCCCGACGAGGGAGCAGACTCGTGCTGGCTGCTCGTCGCACGCAGGCGTTGAGCGCGACAGTGAAGGAGTGCCACGCCCTGGGCGCGAACGCCGTGGCCTTGACCGTCGATGTGCGCCACCGGGCCGAGGTGATGGCTCTGGCGAGACTCGCGTTGGAGCAGACGGGCAGCATCGATGTCTGGGTCAACAATGCCGGAACCACCTGTTTCGCCCCGCTAGACAGCGAACGTTTCGACGAGCATCGCGAGGTGCTCGAGACCAACCTGTTCGGGGCGATTTACGGGGCGAGAGCCGTGTTGCCGAGCTTTCGCCGCCAGCGCCAGGGAACGTTGATCAACGTCGGATCGGTGCTGAGCAAGATTGGTCAACCTTTCGTGCCGTCGTACGTCATCAGCAAGTTTGGGCTGCACGGTTTGACCGAGACGTTGCGCGCCGCCGTGGCAGACTTGCCGGAAGTGCGGGGCGTCTAGCGATTCGACGCCTCGAGCGCCAAGTCATCTGCTGGC
>JAICQQ010000159.1 GCA_025937785.1 Polyangiaceae bacterium | reverse complement strand
CGACCGGCAACTGCCCAGCGGCGATACCGGCGATACACCGTGTTCCACTTGCCGAGCTCCGCTGGCAGATCTCTCCAGGGAGCGCCCGTCCGAAGCATCCACAGCACCGCCTCGAGAAAACGGCGGTCATCCACTCCCTTTGGACCGCGCCTGGTGAGGGCTCGAACACGGCCTTTCAATCGACGCCAACACGCCTGCGTCATCGCCATTCGAGCTGCCATGATGCCAATCTACGTCATGCTGAACGTATGTCAAGCTCACAAAGTGTCAACAGGCTCTAGCTAAATCGAGTAAGCGGCTGCAACGCTATGCTCGGACGGTTGCCGCACAGGCCGGACGAGATCGAGGAGGGTCGTGCTCTCGAGCACGCGGGCAGTGGCATCGTGCAGCTCCTTCATGACCTTGCTCACGCTGCAGGGATCGCCATTGTTACAGCCGGTGCAGCGCGAGCTTGCGCGCTGACTCACGCAGGGGACCGAGGGCAGGGGACCGTTCAGCGCTCGAACCACGGTCGCAAGGGCGATGTCGCCAGGCTCCCGCCGGAGCGCGTACCCCCCGCCAGGCCCGCGCTGCGAGAACAGGATGCCGTGCTGCTGCAGTTCGCGGAGTATGGTTTCCAAGAACTTTCTCGGGATCTCGCCGCGTTCGGCGAGTTCACAGGTGGCGACCAGCCCCCGGTCGCCGTCTTCCGCGAGGATCGACAACGCCTTGAGCGCGTACAGTGTTTTCCTGGTGAGCATGGATAGAGTCGCTGCGCCTTGCGGAGCCGGTTGAGCAATGCTCGTGCCGTCCTCGGTTGACCGCGTTCTCCTCCCGGCGCGGCGGGCGAAAACCCCGCGGGCCGCCGAGCAGGCCCGTGGTCGCTGACGGGCGCCGTTGGATATGCTGGGGTAATGGGATGGGTTGGACGAGGTCTCCCAATGAAGCCCGCGAATACCCGACATTCCCGGTAGGCTGATTCATCGCGGGCCGCGCCCGCGGCGTTTCACGCTGATTCGAGCCCGTCGATTCGTTGGCGCACATCTTGCTCTCGAGGCTCGCGCTCCTACCACGACGGAGAAGTTCGATGGGTGCATTGATGTTGACGGCTACAGACGCGATCGCGCTTTCGGAACCGCCTGTTCGCACAGGTCGATCCCCAGCGGCGGCGCTCCGGAATTGTAGCCAGGTCGAGCCGCTCTGGGGAGAGCTGGCGCTCGACATCGCAGAGGCCAATGCGTGGCCACCACCCGGACCGTGCTCACGCGTCAGCTTCATCAGCTGGATGCGGGTTGCTGCCGATCCAATTGTCGCGACCCGCGCGGAAACGCTCGCTGCTTTGACCCGCCGGGTCGACGCGGGTTTCGTCGCTGCGCGGCGCTCGGGCGCGCGGATCACGCTCGCGCGAGTGGCGTTCGGTAGGGAGGATCCCGCGTGGGGTTGGACCGGGCGCCGCACACTCATCGAAGCCCTCGTGCGACAAGCTGCGGCTCAACTCGTCGAGCGCTACGAAATCGTCGTGTGGTTGGCAGCACCCCCTCAGAGTGAGGCGGGCGCTCGAGCATTCGAACTCTTCGACCGACTGATGCATGTCGTGGACCCTCGCGGCATGTTGCGCCTGCAGTTCGCGGACTGACGCGGCGCCAACGGGAGCTCCTGGTGAGGCAGCATTTCGGCGCAGCGCTGACCCCTGCAGCGCCACGGCTCTGCAGAGTCACTCGAGCCGCCACGGAGTAGCAGCGCACGAGGAACTTCGATCTGGACAAGCTCCAAACCCCCTGCTAGCTAATATGAATACATTCTCTACAGGATTAATATAGAGACTGGATAGAGAGATGGCGTACAGACACGATAAAAGCTGGAAAATAATGAATGATAATCACGCACAAGCGTGGCGAGCGCGCGGCCAGGACTGCGCGTTGTCGAGCCACCTGGACGGTGTGGGCCCGTGCCCGGGTGCGTCGTGTTTGAAGCACAAACTCGTCCTCCGCCGCCTGAGAGTCCAACCAGTTTCGGGAGCTCGACCGTGACCGCCGCCGAGCAAACCCCCAGGGTCGACACGGGCACCGCAGAGGCGCGGACACCCCGCTTCGATCCGGAGCTGGTGCAACAGGGGCCCGAAGCCATGGTGCGCTGGGCGCTCGAGTCGTTCGAAGATGACGTCATGCTCACGTCGAGTTTTGGCGGCGAGTCTGCCGTCATGTTGCACCTCGTCTCGCGCATCATTCCGTCGATTCGCGTGGTTTTCATCGACACCGGCTACCTTTTCCCAGAAACCTATCGTTTCATGGAGGAACTACGCCAGCGCTTGGATCTGGACGTGCGGGTGTACGCACCCCAATTGACGTCCGCGCGCCTCGAAGCGTTGCACGGACCGCTCTGGGATGGAGACCCGTCGGCGCTCGCGCGTTACCAGCGCGTGACGAAGGTCGAACCGATGCAGCGTGCGCTCGAAGAGCTCCGGCCCAAGGCGTGGCTCGCGGGACTGCGCAAGGTGCAGACCCAGCATCGAGCGGGCCTGAGCCACATCGAGCAGCAGGGGCATTACACCAAGATCTGTCCGATACTGGAGTTCTCGGACGACGACGTGCACCACTACCTGAAGCAGTACGACCTGCCCTACCATCCTCTCTACGAGCAAGGCTATCGCTCGATCGGCGACGTGCACTCGACGCGCGCGACGCGTTCGGGACAGGACGCGCGCGAAGGGCGCTTGCTGGGCAAACACCGCGAATGCGGCCTGCACACGACGTTGGCCGGTGAGCTGAAGGGTGCCTCAGTCTCGCAGGTCACGAGCGCCAACCTACTCAGCTCTTACAACGACGTGCGGTGAATCGAAGCTTTGTGAGGTCAGACGATGATGAACAAAATGCGGGCTTTACACAGTAGCAACCACGGGTTCAAAGAGGTTCAGGAGCGATTGGCCGAAGCGCTTCAAGGTTTGAAGTACGGAAGCGTCGAAATCCAGATCCACGACTCTCGCGTGGTCCGCATCACGCGCACCGAAAAGGTTCGCCTGGACTACCCCACGGACGGGGAGGCTGGCCGCGAGTAAACGCCGGCGCATCGCCGGGCCGGTGTCGGGACTCGCCAGCTTGGATCGGCAATTGCTTGAAGCCGCGGCGCAAGAGCCGCGCCGCGAGCGCCGCCGACCGAGCACGGTTCCGTCGTCGATCGAGCGCACCGTGCCGGAGTTGGAACTGCCCATGACTACTTTGATTTGCCTGACAATCGCTACCCCCATCGCGCTGCTCGTCGTGGCGCTGGTGCCCGCCTTGTGGCTGCAGAGCTTCGTCGTTCGTGGCTTTCCCTCGCGGCGCGAGCCTCCGTGTTCGCCGGCTGCGGGGCCTCGGCTTCCGCGGCCGGTGTTACGCACGGTCGGCTGAAAATTTCACCGCGACAATTGATAACGAATTTCTCACAAAAGAATTCCCACATCTACTATATACATACCAACTAAGGCGAACCGACCCTACCCCGGAGGAGCGTCATGACACAGGATAAGTCGTTCCATGAGATCGCTTCTTTTAATACCGGGTGCGGGGTTCTGTGGAATCCCGCAGGCGGTGCCCCGCGCGGGCGCCGCGTCTTCGCCTAACGCCACCATCAACCTGCGCCAGGGAAGCAGGCGCCGTGCCAGCGTTGGGCTGAGTGCGGCACTCGTCGCGCTCGTACCGTCCATCGCCGCTGCCCAGGAGTGCCCCACCGATAGGCCCAATTCCATCTACGGGTCGGGCGGCAGTGCCATCACCGCCACGATGAAAGCCGTGGCGATTCAGCTCGCCGGTCTCGATGAACCCATCTCCGTTTTCTGGTCGGATCCGGGCGCTTGCACCGGCTTCGACGAGCTCGTGGCAGACTCCATCGTCACGAAGAAGTTCTGGTACTGGGACGCGGATGGAACGGAACATCAATGCGATCCACCCATCACGGGCCAACCCGCGGACTTCGCCCACATGGGCAACGCCGCTGACTTCTGCCCGGGGCGCGAGTTGCCGGACGACATCGGCGACTTTCTGGGTCCAGTCCAGACGTTGAACGTCTTTACGCACATCGATTCGAACGAGGACTCGATCAGCGCAGAAGCTCTCTATTTTGCCTACGGCTTTGGTCCCGAAGGTGAGGCGGCGCCGTGGGTAGAAGAAAGCTTTCTGTGGGGTCGCAATACGACCTCGTTCGTTCACCTGTTCTTGGCGGAGGCGATCAATGTCCCCCCGACCAACTTCAAGATCCCACCTGCCAACGTCGTACAGACGAATGGTGAGACCATCGCCGGAGTCTTCGGTGGAAGCGCGAATCCAGACGCGACGCTTGGGTACGCTTCGGGGTCTGCGGTGACGGCGGCAGCCGACCGCGTGAAGACGCTGGCGTACCAGCACTATGGTCAGAGTTGCGGGTACCTTCCCGACTCTTCACCAACCGCTGTCGACAAGCTCAACGTTCGAACCGGACAGTACTACTTGTGGACGCCCGGTCATTTCTACGCGCCCGTCGACGACGATGGAGTGATCGAGGATCCCGTCGTGCGGAATCTGATCAGCTGGTTCGGTGGGACGGCGGACGCGCCTTTCGACATCACGACGACCGTCATCGGCGCTGGCGATATTCCGGTGTGTGCGATGCGTGCCAATCGCGAGGGAACGCTCGGCGCCATCAGCTCCTACGCACCCGAGCGTCCCTGTGGGTGCCTGTTCGAGTACGCCACGGAGGGCGACACGTCGTGCGACAGTTGCGAGGATGACAGCGACTGTGGCGGCGCCAACCCCAAGTGTAACTACGGCTATTGCGAGGCTTACTGAGGAGCGCGCCATGAAACTGAATAATTTCCAAAGACTGGGACTCTCTGTGGCTTTGTGCTTCTCGTTCGCGGCCAACGCGTGCGGCAGCGACGACGACAACCCCTCGCCTGGTGACGACGATGTCGTGACCGGCGGTAGCTCCGGCAACGGTGGCAGCGGCGGTTCCAATGGCGAGACCACGAGCGGTGGCAGCGGCGGTACCGGCGGCACCGATACTGACGCTGGCGGTACAGGAGGCAGCGGAGGCACGGTCACGACGACCGCTGCCGGCGGTGGCGCAGGTGCGCCTACGAGTGACGGCGGCGCAGGAGGAACGACGACGACCACCACCAGCACGAGCGGTGGAGGTAGCGGCGGTACCGGGCTACCCGAATGTGACGAGCCCACCGACGAGGAGTGCTTCGACCTCACTGCTTGTGCGCCGACGCGAGACGCGCACGTGCTCAACCAATGCACTGAAAGCAACTGCTTCGCGTACGACAACGCAGCGAACTTGCCACTGTACAATGGTGGTGACCTACCGCCGGTTCCGTGAGCGTGGCGTGTTCCCGTTCTATGAGGGGGGCGGGGACACCCGAGAGCAAGAGATACGTTCAGGTGATTGAATTGCGTAGACCATACTTCGGCGCACCGGCGTCAGCCTTGGGCTTCATCCTTTTGAGTGTCGTGTCGGCACGGGCGCAGGTAGCGCCCGACGCGCCTCCAGCGCCGCCGGATGTGGCTGATGCTGGAGACGACGTCGACATCGAGGTGGGCGCCGACGCGCCAGCTGCGCCACCGCCCGCGGAGCCGCTGCCGATCGCGCCCGAGACCGCGCCGGCGGCTCCCGCGGAGTCCGGCCAGGCCCCCCCGGTGAGCGCTGCGGCCGCACCGGACGCGGTGGTCGGCGCGGCCCCCGAAGCTCCGGAGCTGGACGCGGAGCCCACCAATGAAGGCGCTGAGCCCGCCAGCGCGCCGGGACCCGGCCGCGAAGTTCCCGCCCAAACGCGGCGCGGATACTTCCGCCCCGTCGGGCGCGGGCTCGAGCAGGGCGGCTACTTGCAGGCTCAGTACGAGTGGAGCCAGCTCTCCGAGGACGAGTTGCTGCAGGGCGAACCCGTGAACCAGGACGGCTTCGTACTCCGGCGCGCCAGGCTGCGCATCGATCACGGGTCGCAGTTTACGGCCGCGACGCTCGAGTTCGACGCCAACACCGTCAACGGCTTGAAGGTAGGCGTGCGCCGCGCCGAAGGAGCGCTGATCTGGCGAGCGCCAGACGACACGGCAGCGCCGTGGGCGATGCTGAGTGCCGGCGTCACGGACATTCCTTTCGGCGCCGAAATCGTGGAATCGCCGCGCCATCGCGTCTTCATGGAGCGCAGCTTGGGTTCGCGCGCGCTGTTCCCGACGGAAGCCGACGTGGGGGCCAAGCTCTCGCTGGCCTACGGCCCATTCGCGGCCGCCGTCGCCGTGATGAACGGCGAGCCGCTCGATGGCCGAACGTTCCCCACTGACCCCAACTCTGCCAAGGACGTCATCGGGCACGTGGCCGTAGCGGCGCCGATCGGTGCAGGTATCGTGATCGAAGGCGGGGCATCCCTGGCGACAGGCAAGGGGTTCCATCCTGGATCGCCTGCGAGCAAGGACGATCTGGTTTGGGTCGACGAGAACAACGATGGCGTCGCGCAGTCGACCGAGCTTCGTGGCGTGCAGGGCAGCGCGGCCACGGCGTCCGAGAACTTCGATCGGGACGCGGTCGGAGTCGATCTGCGACTCACGGTTCCTACGCCGATCGGCGAGACCCAGATCTTCGCCGAGGGCTTCGTGGCCAACAATTACGATCGTGGCTTGTTGGTGGCCGATCCCGTGCTCTCTGGGCTGGACGTACGGCAGGTGGGCGCCTCGGCGTCGCTCTCTCAGCAAGTGACGCAGTGGGGTTACGTCGGGTTTCGTGCGGCCTATTACGATCCCAACTCGGACCTCTTCGAACAGCGCAAGGGCCGCATTCTGCCCGTGTCGCAAGAAATCTGGACCTTCTCCCCGGTCGTCGGCGCCAGCATCGAGGCGGCTCGGGTTTCGGTGCAGTACGACTTCGTCCAGGACTCGCTGGCGCGGGACGAACAAGGTGTACCCACCGACGCCGACAACGATCAGCTCACGGCACGCCTCGAGGTGGGCTGGTGAAACGAACGACCGCAGCCTGTTTGGCCCTGGTCTGCAGCTTGGGGTGCTCCGGCGAGTCGCTGACTCAAGGGCTCGAGGAACCGATCCAGATCCAAGGCGCGCAGTTCCGGCGCGGAACGCTCCCCGGGTCGCCCCCCGCGGACGAGCCCGAGGCGCCGCGCCCGACGTCCCTGGCCTCGCAGGGGCGCACGGTGGAACAAGGCAGCTCCGGCATCAGTATCGTGGGTCGCACGACGCCCGACGCCGAGTCGATCGCGGTTCTGCTCCACGGAGGTGGTGGCAGTGGCTACTGGGTACTTCCGGTCGGGACGCCGGAGCCCCAGTTCAACGACGAGCCTACCTTCGGCTTCTCGGTCGCCTTCGGCCGCGAGCTCGCCGGCATGCAGCGCTTGCGGGTGGCAGCCATCGACGCGCGAGGCGAAAGCGGGACGCAGAGCGAGCTCGAAATCTGCGTCGCCCCCCGCGTCCCTGACAACCTGAACGCGTGCGTGCCGACGATCGCGCCCCCCGAGCTGGTGGTCAGCTTGAGCTGGGATCGGGCCGCGGACCTCGATCTGGTGGTCGTAGCCCCGAGCGGCAAGCAGGTGAGCCCGAAAGACCCGAGCACCGTGAACCTGGACGAAGCGGGCGACCCCGTGCCCGGCGAAACGGTGGGTGTGTTCGATCTCGACTCGAACGCTGGCTGCAGGGGCGACGGCAGGCGGCTCGAGAACCTGGTGTTCCAAGAGCGACCCGAGCCGGGCCGCTACCTGATTTACGCGAACCTGTTCGATGCCTGCGGCGAGGACTCGGTGCGCTTCAGCTCCGTGCTCTACGAGAAGACGCGCGCTGATGCCGACGACACCTACACAGTCAATCGATCGCTCGAGACGTACGGAGTGCTGACGAGGGCACAGGCCAATGCGGGCACGAAGCTGGGCACCTTCGTGACGCAATTCCAGGTGAGATGACCGCGCTCCCCGCGAAGCGAGCGCTGCGACCGAATCCAAGGAGCAAGACATGCTGATAGAACGACTGATGAAACTCGCGCTACTCGGAAGCGAGTGGGTGCTGTACCTGATGTTTGCGTTGTCGATCATCTCGATCGCCACCATCATCGAGCGGGTGTGGTTCTTCAAACGCCGCACCGGGGGAGCGGAGTCGCTGCGCGTGGCCGTGTCCGAGCACCTGCGGGCGGGCGCGGTCGAGGCGGCTGCCAAGCTGCTCACGAGCAAAAAAACCTTGGAGGCGCGCGTCGGGCATCAAGCGTTGCTCTGGGCGAGTTGCGGCCCGAGCGCGGTCGACGACGCCGTCGAGTCCGAGCTGACCCGGGTCAGGAAAGAGCTCGAACGTGGGGCGAATTTCCTGGGTACGGTCGGTAACAACGCCCCGTTCATTGGCCTGTTCGGTACGGTGTTGGGCGTCATCATCGCGTTCCACGCGCTGGGATCGGCCGCGCAGAGCGCGAACTCCATGAACCATGTGATGGCCGGCATCGCCGAGGCGCTAGTGGCGACCGGTGTTGGTCTGCTCGTCGCGATCCCGGCGGTCGTGGCGTACAACGTGTTGCAGAAGCGCATCGGGGAAGTCGAAGCCGATACCCTGTCGATGGTCCGAACCATCACCGCGCATCTGAAGGCCAACCCGGAAGCCTTCTCGGAGAACCTGGAAGAGGCGGGTGCGGGGGAGCCAGAGAAGCAAGAGGAGCTCGAGTCGATTCGAACCGAACCGTCCACGGACGGGGCAGCGGCGTGAGAGGGAACCATGGCTGGAACCCTCGGAAAGTCTAGTCGGGGTCGCGAAGGGATCGTCGGCATCAACGTGACGCCGTTGGTCGACGTGGTGCTCGTGCTGCTCATCATCATGATGGTGTCTGCGACGTACATCGTCTCGCAGGCGCTGAAGGTAGAGCTGCCTCGGACCGCCACGGCGGACGAAACGGTCAATCGCACCTTCGTCGTCACGGTCGAAGAGAACGGGGCGTACCGCTTCAACGACAAGGACGTCTCGCGCGACGTGCTGGCCCAGAAGCTGAAGGAAGCTGGCGAGAAGGGCAAGGAAACCAACCTGGTCATCAGCGCCGACCGATCGGCCACGCACGGACGAGTGGTAGACGTGATCGACCTGGCGAAGCTTGCTGGGATCACCAAGTTCGCGATCAACGTGGAGCGCTCGAGGTGACTCCTCGAATCGAAAGCGAGTCCCCGTGAGCCGCTCCGTCATCATGGTGGCGAGCGTGGCCGTGCACGGTGTCGCGCTGATCGTGCTCGGCAATCTGCGCGATACGGACCTGGCACAGGCGGCCACCAAGATCGAGATGTTCGAAGCGCAGACCGCCGAAGCGCCGCCGCCGCCCCCACCCCCGCCGCCCGAACCCAAGGCGGAGCCGCCGAAGCCGAAGCCGCGCGCAGCGGCCCCGGAAGCCCAGCCAGCTCCTCCGCTGGCGACCGACGTGGGACCCTCCGCGTTGGCGGCAGCTCCGGACTTCGGACTCTCCCTCAGCGGGGGCGTGGCCGTAGCGCCCCCGACCGCGACCGCGGGGCGCGCCTCGGCGGCAGAGCCCACGGCTCGCAGCGGGCCCGCGAAGGCTGCTGCCAATCTCAAGCCGGTCGCCGCGGCCGCGTCGGCATGCGGCGATCCTCCGGTCAAACCCAAGGTGCTGGCGCTGCCTCGTCCTGCGTACTCCGACCAGGCGCGCGCCGCCGGCGTCGAGGGCAAAGTGCGTATTCAGCTCACGGTCGACACTTCGGGCGCGGTCACCGCGGTCCGCGTGCTCCAAGGGCTGGGGTACGGTTTGGACGAGGCAGCGGTGCAGGCGGCCAAGTCGGCGCGCTTCGAGCCTGCGGTGCGCTGCGGCAAGCCGGAGTCGTCCACGTTCACCATAGCCATGCGTTTCACGGCGAGTTGACTCGCCCCGCTCTTCTGCTTTTCCATGCTCCGGCGATCGACGATCCTTTCTTTGCTCACCGCTTCTGTCATGCTCCTAGGCGCGGGAAAGCCCGTGCAGGCCCAAGGCAGGCCCGACGCTGCTGCAGCGCCAGCACGCAAGCTCACCAAGCCACCTCGGTTGGTTCAGTTCGTCGAAGCTGAGTACCCCGAGGCCGAGAAGGGCAACCCGCGCGAAGCTTCGGTGGTGCTCGAGATCGCCATCTCGGCCACGGGCGCGGTCGAGGAAGCTCAGGTAAAGACCTCGTCGGGGCCGCATTTCGATGCTGCGGCGCTGGAAGCGGTGCGCCGGTTCCAGTTCGAACCCGCCGAGATCGACGACGCCCCGGCCCCAGTCCGTATCACCTATGAGTATCGCTTCACCGTGAAGGTGGAGGCGCCCACCACTGCAGAGTACGGCGGCCGTGTCGTCGAGAAGCTAACGGGCAGCCCGCTCGCCGGGGTCCACGTCGCCGTTGCCGGATCGGAGCCCGTGGTGACGGATGCCGAAGGGCGTTTCTCGTTCTCCGAATTGCCCCCCGGGACCCATCAAGTGCGGCTCTGGGGCTCCGACCTCATCGAGGTGCAAACCGAAGAACAGCTGGAAGCGGGCAAGCAGCTCGACGTGCGCTACGAGCTCGAGCTCAGACCGGAAGACGAGTCAGTGGAGAGCGACGACCTCGAGATAGTGATCGTTGCGCCCAAGCTGACCAAGCAGGCGGTCAGCACCGAGGTCGCGGCGGACAAGGCACGCAGGGTTCCGGGGACTCAAGGTGACGTGCTCAAGATCGTCGAGAACATGCCGGGCGTGAGCCGCGCCAGCGCCGGCTCCGGTGCCGTCGTGGTCTGGGGCGCGGCGCCCGAAGATACGCGCACCTACGTGGGCAGCGTTCGCGTTCCGATGCTGTATCACTTCGGTGGTTTGCGGGCGGTCGTGCACCCCGACACGGTGGGCTCGGTCGAGCTCTTGCCCGGTGGTTACGGCGCCGCCTACGGTAGAGGCCTCGGCGGTATCGTGCTGGTGGACACTCGCGCCCCGGCGAGCGACGCCTTCCACTCGAACTTACGGCTCGACGTGCTCGATGCGTCCGCGCGGGTCACCGGTCCCATCACCGATGAGTTCTCGTTCGATGCGGCGGCGCGTCGCGGGCACCTGGCTGATGTGGTGGGCCTCTACGACGACGATAGCTATCAGAGCTACTTCACGATCCCCGAGTACTACGACGGCGCTGCGCGCGTGCGGTACAGACTCGGCGACGGCGAGCACATGGAGCTGGGAGGCATGTTGAGCTCCGATCGCCAAGAACGCGAGGCACCCAGCGCGGATCCGAGTGAACGTGAATCCGATACGCGCGAGCTGCGCTTCGAGCGCGTGAGCTTCCGCTACGAACGTGACGACAACGCGGGCACGACCGTGATGGTCGAGCCGTGGGTGGGGCGCGACCGGTCCGCCCGCATCGGGGAGTTCGGGGGCGTGCAGGTCGAGAGCGAAAACAAGTCGTACCTGGTGGGTACGCGCGCCGAGTATCGCAGCTCCGTGAGCGACGAAGTCGGCCTGTTGCTGGGCTTCGATTTCGAGTTCATGCGGACGGACTCGCGTCGCGACGGCACGCAGACCCAACCACCGCGCGAAGGAGATCCCTATATTTTTGGTAGGCCCCCGGGCGACCAGACCAACACCGACGATTGGCTGAGCCAGGTGTGGTCCGCCGCGCCCTACGTCGAGCTCGACCTGGCTCCGTTCGGCCCCGAGTTTCACATCATTCCGGGTGTTCGCGTCGAGCCCTACGTGTTGGCGGCGGAGCGCCGCCGGCCCAGCGCGCCAGGCCAGGCCGACCTCGGGGTGTACACCTTCGACATCGCCGTTCAGCCGCGCCTGGCCGCGCGCTGGATCGCATCTTCGCAAATGACGTTGACCGGGGCCGTGGGTGGCTACCGCCAACCGCCCTCGCCCGAGGATCTCTCGAGCGTGTTCGGCAACCCATTGCTCACGACCTCGCGAGGCACGCAGTACACGGCGGGCGCGTCGTATCAGCTCTGGTCGAACCTGTCCTTCGCCACCACCGCCTTCTACAGCCGCTCTCGCGAGCTCAGTGTGCGTAACCCCGACCCCACGCCCGGCGTCGCCGAGTCGTTGGTGCAGAGCGGGGAGGGACGTTCCATGGGTACGCAATTCATGCTCACCGCCGGGCAGCAAAGCGATCAAGGTTTCTTCGGCTGGATCGCGTATACGCTCTCGCGCAGCGAGCGCCGGAGCTCGCTGGAGGCTGAGTGGCGCCTGTTCGATTATGATCAGACCCACGTGTTCACTGCGCTCGCAGCCTACAGCCTGGGCGGCGGTTGGGACGTGGGAACACGGCTTCGCGCCGCCACGGGGTATCCGCGAACGCCCGTGGTGGACGCGTACTACAACACCTTCCACAACCGCTACGAACCGATCCTCGGGGACCTGAACTCTACGCGCATTCCGGCGTTTTTTCAGCTGGACGTGCGCGGTTCGAAGCTCTTCGAGTTCGACTCGACGAAGCTGGAGATCTACGCAGAAGTGCAGAACGTGACCTATCGCGAGAACCCCGAAGAGATCGCGTATTCCGAGGACTACTCCGAGAAGAGTTACATCTCTGGGCTCCGTATCCTTCCAGTCGTCGGTGCGAGCCTCGAATTCTAGAAGGACACCATGCAGCGTCGCTACCCCACTCGTGTCACGTTCCTGGCAAGCCTCGCGGGGCTTTGGACGGCGAACGCGTGCATCCCCGAGTTCGACGAAGACCTGAGTTTGGTGGAAGAACCGCGCATCTTGGCGGTGCGCGCCGAACCCGCCGAGGTGGAAGAGAAGGAGCCCGTGCAGCTCGCAGCCCTGGTTGCGGTCCCCGAGGGCGGCACGACGTTGACGCCAGTGTGGGCTTTCTGCAGTGCTCCGAAGCCGCTCACGGAGCTGGGGCCCGTCGCGCAACCGTGCATCGAAGACTTCGGCAGCACGAGCCCGATACTCAAGGCGCTGGGTCGTGGGGCGGCTGTAGACGCCGTGGTGCCAGAGAACGCGTGTCGGGTGTTCGGGCCGATTCCGCCGGACTCCGCTGCGGGCGATCCCTCGCGCCCGGTCGATCCGGACGATACCGGCGGGTTTTATCAACCGGTGTTGGCAGGGACCAGCGATCGCGATCGCACGCCTAGCTTTGGCCGAGTGCGCGTGAGCTGTGGCTTGACAGGGCTCGCGCCCGACGAAGCGCGGGCCTACCGGTTGGGCTATCGCAGAAACGAAAACCCTGCGATCGACGAGCTAGTGGCGCGCGTCGGCGCGGCTCGCTTCGAAGTCGACGACGGGGGTAGCTTTGCGGTGGAACCTGGCAGCGAAGTCAGCTTCGAGGTGAGCTGGACCGAATGCCCTCGCGAGGCGAGCTGTGGAGATGGCGTTTGCAGCCCTGGCGAGGAACGGGCGGCCTGTCCAGAAGACTGCAGAGAGCCTCGCGGCTGTGCCGGCGCCGAGACCTATGCGGTGTTCGAACGCGAATCGCGCTCCATCGGCTTCAGACGGGAAGGCATCACGGTCGCGTGGTACTCGGACGTCGGAGGATTCTCCGTTCCAGAGAACGGCGTCGCGTCCAGCGATCCCGAAAGCACGACCGAGGCCAACCGTTGGCGGGCGCCCGCGAGCGAGCGTGACTCACGGCTCTGGATCGTGCTGCGCGACGAGCGCGGAGGGGTTGGATTCCGCAGCATTACCGCCAACGTCCGCGATCGCTGACGCGCGTCCGCCTTCGCAGCACTTGCGCCCCGGAGCTGAAAACCTCCGCCGGCGCTGGTGCGCTCAGCGAAGGCTGGACTCGACGAAAACCCTATGATACAAAAGGTCTAGTTTCTCTATCGGACAGGTAGAAATTCAAAATAACCTATATAATTAGTGGGTTATAGCGGCGAAGCGGGGCCCGATCACCCGCCCGTTGCAGCTTTTTGGACGGTGGATTGGAGGGCCCCGAGGGCTCAGTCCAAGGCCACCGAGAGACACTCATTGCTCGCATTCATCGGACGCGACGTTCTAGCGCTGACGGAAGGACCACCCACAATGATTGCACGACGCACACTGCTCCTGGCCCTGCTCGCACTCTTGCCCCTCGCGGGATGCAAGTCCGAGGCGAGCCAAGCAAGCGCGGCGGGGCCGGCTTCGGCGAAGGGGGAGCCCCAGCTGGCAGAGGTTTCGCTGCTCAACGTCAGCTACGATCCCACGCGCGAGCTCTACTCCGACGTCAACCCGGTCTTCGCCAAACATTGGAAGGAAAAGACGGGGCAGACGGTTACGGTCAAGCAGTCTCACGGCGGTGCCGGCAAGCAGGCCCGCGCCGTGATGGATGGCCTCGAAGCTGACGTCGTCACGCTGGCGCTCGCCTACGACATCGACGTGATGCACACGAGAGGCGGCCTGATTCCGAAGGACTGGCAGGCACGGCTTCCACACAACAGTACCCCTTATTCGTCGACGATCGTGCTCTTGGTCAGGGCGGGCAACCCCAAGAAGATCGTGGACTGGAACGATCTCGTGCGTGACGACGTGCAGGTGATCACTCCCAACCCGAAGACGTCCGGCGGCGCGCGCTGGAACTACCTGGCCGCCTGGGGTTATGCGCTGCGCAAGAACGGCAACGACGAAGCCAAGGCCAAAGACTTCGTCACGCGCTTGTTCAAGAACGTGCCAGTGCTGGATTCCGGAGCGCGTGGCTCGACGGCTACCTTCGTGGAGCGGAACATCGGCGACGTGCTCATCGCCTGGGAGAACGAGGCCTACCTGGCGCTGAAGGAGCTCAAACCCAATAGCTACGAAATCGTAACTCCTTCGGTCAGCATCCTGGCGGAGCCGCCGGTCACCGTGGTCGACAAGTACGCGAAGAAGCACGGTACCGCAGCGGTGGCCAAGGCCTACCTCGAGTTCCTCTACACCCCTGCAGCGCAAAAGCTGGCGGGCAAGCACTACTATCGGCCCATCGATCCAGAAATTGCCAAACAGTTCGAAAAGCAGTTCGCCAAGGTCGAGCTATTCACCATCGGCGACGTGTTCGGCTCCTGGCAAGCCACGCAGAAGAAGCACTTCGATGACGGCGGTATTTTCGATCAGATCTACCGGCCGGGGAAGTGAGGTAGCCCATGGCGATCAAGCGCGGCGTTTTGCCCGGGTTCGGGCTCTCTCTGGGATATACGATCCTCTACCTGGCCTTTTTGGTGCTCTTGCCGCTCTCTGCGCTGGTGATGCACGCGGCCGGTCTCGGGCTCTCCGAGTTCTGGCGCGTGGCCACAGACGAACGCGCGGTCGAGGCCTACAAGTTGAGTTTCGGAGCGTCCCTGCTCGCCGCGCTGACCAACGCCGTGTTCGGCGTACTGCTTGCCTGGGTGCTCGTGCGCTATTCGTTTCCAGGGCGGCGGCTCGCCGATGCGTTGATCGACCTGCCGTTCGCTTTGCCGACGGCGGTTGCGGGTATCGCGCTCACCCAGGTGTATGCGCCCAACGGGTGGTTCGGTGAACCGCTCGCGCGCCTGGGCTTGAAGGTGGCGTTCACCCCGATTGGTATCTTCTTGGCGCTGGTGTTCATCGGTATTCCCTTCGTGGTTCGCACGGTGCAGCCCGTGCTCGAGGAACTCGACCCCAGCATCGAAGAGGCGGCGGCGGTACTGGGCGCGTCCCGCTTTCAGACCTTCCGCCGCGTGATCTTACCGGGTCTGATGCCCGCGGTGCTCACCGGCTTCGCGCTGGCCTTCGCGCGTGGCGTGGGCGAGTACGGGTCAGTCGTGTTCATCTCGGGCAACATGCCCATGAAGACCGAGATCGCGCCGCTGTTGATTGTGACCAAGCTCGAGCAATACGACTACGCTGGCGCCACCGCAATTGCATGCGTGCTGTTGTTTGCCTCGTTCGGCACGTTGTTCGCTCTGAACATGCTCCAGCGCTGGAGCCGGAGGGCCGCCGCATGAGCGTTACTCGAAGTCTGGCGGGGCAACGCAAGTATCACTCGACGAGGGCGGTCACCGCCGGCTCGCAAACGGGCCGCTACGTCTTGATGGGGGTGGCGATCGGATTCTTGTTCCTGTGCCTGATCGTGCCGCTGCTCGTCGTGTTCATCTCGGCCTTCGCCAACGGAGTGCAGGCGTACTTCGCGGCGCTCACGGACCCCGAGACGTTTTCGTCGATCCGCTTGACGCTGCTGGCTGCCGGCATCGCCGTTCCCCTCAACCTGGTGTTCGGACTGGCGGCGGCCTGGCTGATCTCCAAGTACGAATTCCCTGGAAAGAGCTGGCTCACGACGCTGATCGACCTGCCTTTCAGCGTTTCCCCCGTCATTGCAGGTCTGATCTTCGTGCTGCTGTTCGGCGCACGCGGCTGGTTTGCTCCCTGGCTCGACGCCCTCGATCTGAAGATCATCTTTGCGGTGCCTGGCATCATCATCGCGACCACTTTCATCACCTTCCCGTTGATCGCGCGCGAGGTGCTCGCAGTGATGCAAGCGCAAGGCAACGACGAGGAAGAGGCCGCTCTGACCCTGGGCGCTACGGGGTGGCAGATCTTTCGGCGCATCACGCTGCCCAAGGTCAAGTGGGGCATCATCTACGGTGTCATCCTGTGTAACGCGCGCGCCATGGGCGAGTTCGGTGCCGTCAGTGTCGTCTCCGGGCACATTCGTGGTGAAACCAATACGATGCCGTTGCACGTCGAGATTCTTTACGGCGAGTATCAGTTTGCCGCGGCCTTTGCAGTGGCATCGCTGCTGGCGATACTCGCGTTGTTCACTCTGGTCATCAAACACTGGGTCGAGTGGCAAGCCCACCGACAGCTGAGCGCGCCGCCGCGCGTGGCAAGCGTCAGCCAACCCCCGCTCGCCGCGGTTCAGCATCAAGGAGCATCGACATGAGCGTAAGCGTAGAGTTGTTGAGCAAGCGGTTCGGGCGATCTCGAGAGGTCGTGGGCGTCGACCGAGTTTCATTCAGCGCGCCCGAGCACGGCATCACCTCGCTTTTGGGTCCTTCGGGGTCGGGCAAATCGACCTTGCTGCGGCTGATCGCGGGGCTCGAAGTGCCGGACAGCGGCGGGGTGCTCCTGAATGGCGACGATGTCACGAAGACGCCGGTGCGCGAGCGCGGGGTCGGCTTCGTGTTTCAGAATTACGCCTTGTTTCGGCACATGACCGTGTTCGACAACGTGGCCTTCGGGCTCTCCGTGCGGCGCGCCGCAAGCTCCGAGATCGGTGAACGGGTAGGCGATCTGCTCCGGCTCGTGCAGCTGACCGGCTACGAGCACAGGTTCCCCGACCAGCTCTCGGGCGGGCAGCGGCAGCGCATCGCCCTGGCGCGGGCGCTCGCGACGCGACCTCGCGTACTCTTGCTCGACGAACCGTTCGGCGCGCTCGACACTCGAGTTCGCGTGGAGCTTCGCGAATGGCTGTCGCGGTTGCACGAAAAGACCCAGGTCACCACGCTCCTGGTGACGCACGATCAGGAAGAAGCGCTGGAGCTGTCCGAGCACGTCGTGCTGTTGCGCGACGGGCGCGTCGAACAAGCCGGCAGCCCGAGCGAGATGTACGAACAGCCCAAGAACGGCTTCGTGGCCTCGTTCTTGGGCGGCGCTCAGGTGCTCACGGGCAGAGTCGATCGAGGCCGAGCCGTGTTCGCGCGCGAGGCCCTGTCGGCCGAGGTCGATCTGAAGGACGGCGACCTGGTGGAGGCGTTCATCCGGCCGCAGGACGTGCGCCTGGAGAAGCTCGAAGGGACTGTCACCCGCGCGGCCCGCGTCGAACGCGTCGTGCGCGTGGGCAGCACGGTGAAGCTTTCGGTGGTGCTGCCGAACGATGACAAGCTGGCGGTGCAGATGCCTCGCTACGAGTTCGATCGTGGCGGCATTGGTTTGGGGGACCCCGTACGCGTCGACTTGCGCGAAGTCGAAGTGCGCGCCGCTCTCGACGCGTCCGAGTAGGCAGCCTCGTCGGCGTGAACGAGCCCTGGCGCGGTCCGCGCCGGTTTTACCCGCTGACTCTGCCGTCGCAGGTCACGCCTGACCGCGCGGGGGCCGACCCGTTGCAGGCACCGTTTCGAGGTGGTCCTTGCGTTTCTCGAGCGCGGCGCGCTCAGCGACCGCTTGCTCGAGCGTGCTGAGTAGTTCGCCCAGAGCGGAAGGAGCGAGGCGTAACGTGACCGCCCCAACGTGAAGTTGCATCACGCCGCAGTCACAGACGTCGACGGCAGCCACGCTGCTTTCTGCCAAACGCGTCTGACCGCACCGCTGGCGCAGCGGGTGCTCCCCAGAGTCGAAGAGTCTCATAGCTTCCGCGCCCACCTTAGGCACTCTCTTGTGAATAGTAAATGAATTTCATTATCGAGTCGGCGTTAAGCTCTCGATGGGAGTAAATCGCGTAAAAATTTGAAGCGCATCCGCTGAGTAGTCTAATAATTGAAAGTAATTTTCATTTATGACCAAGAATGTTATCTTGGTCCTTGTGCGACGCGCCTCCGACCCAGCGGACCAGCCTTCCTAGGGCCTGTCCCTGAATTGGACGATGGCCCCGTGAACGTGAACGTAAACGTGCCCGTGCCCGAAGAAGCGCAACCGATGCCGAGGTGGGGCCGATGGCTGGAGCATGAGGCTCGATCATGAGGGATTGGAAGTGT
>JAICQQ010000348.1 GCA_025937785.1 Polyangiaceae bacterium | reverse complement strand
TCAGTGCGTCTGCAAGGCGCCCGAGACCGCGAAGGGCATTGCCCCGATTGATGCGGTTTAGCAACTCGGCGCGCCTGTCACCTAGGCCGACCGCGAGCTCGATTGCACGTTCGGACAATCGGAGTGCGGCCTCATCATCGCCAAGCTCACGCGCCCTGCGCGACGCAACGTTGCATCAGAAGCATTCCATTCTCGGCGACGCCTCAGGTTCATCCGAGTATTCCTTGAGCTCAAGTTCAGCCGCTGACGAGTCTTGACCTGCTGCGGACTGCGCCGCCACAAGATTGGTGAGCGCCGTTCTGCAGCCGTAGCGGTTGCCCACTTCGACGAAAACGTCCAACGCAAACTGCGAGTCGCTAATGGCGTCATTAAAGCGGTCAGCGTGGATATGCAGGCGGGACAACAAGATGGCCACTCGCGCCGCGGAGTCGTGATCCCCTTCGCGACGATACACCTCCTTCAACTCGATGAGCTTCGTGATCACTTCCTCGGTCGGACTGACGATGGCATCTAGCTCCAGACTGGCCTCTTGAATTGCGAGGGCCCAGTCCGGAACATTTGATGCACGCAGGCTATCGACGAGCTGTCGCGCCTCGGGCATTCTTCCGGAATCAGCTTCGATCCGGACGAGGTTAAGCGTCGCTATAGCGTATTCATCAAGCCTGCCTTCGGCCTGGGAGACTTGCATCGCGTTGGAAAGACTGAATTGCGCTACCTTGACGTTCCCCGCACGAACCGCAACCATTGCAGCTGCAAACGCAACAGTGCTCGCAAGCGGGTGCGAAAGCGACCTCAGGAGAAGATACGCTTGCAGGGGCCGATGGCTCCGCACCAGATGGGTTGCCAGCTTGTGGCCATAGAACTGTTTCGCCGGCTCGACATCGAAGACCTCCGGTTTCAGTAGGAATGCCTCGTCGCCGCGGATTGCAACGCGTTCCGGGGCTGCGGATAGCGCGCTCAGAACGCTCGGCAGAGTCTCTCCCAAGATCACTGCAAGATCTTCGAGAGACAGCCGCACGCCCAAAGGTTGACCATCGATGGGGCTAGGGATCTGCGTAGCTCGTAGCAGGTTGAAAGTATCGGTCTGGATCAGCGACCCTGCGCTTGACACGGACGGGGCTTCACCCGCCGGGGCCAATGACACGACATCGGCCGCAAACTTCGACGGCTCAAAACCCTGAGCGACGAGGCGTGCCAAGTCGTCCGCCACGCGTTCCTCCAATTCTTCGGGCGCGTTGTAGAAGGATAGAGTGTTGTCGACCTTAGCCTCGTCGATGATCCTTGTGAGACGGGGATCACGATTCGATGTATCTTTTAGGACATAGATCAGTGCAGGCAGTGCTTGCCCACGCTGCCTTCTCAGGTTGTGCTCATCGTGAATCCCCGAAACTTCGCCTCGTGGATCTATCCAGCCATAGCTCTCCCGATAGATGCCCACGAAGATATCGGCTTCCATCAGATGGCGGACATACAACCAGCGGGGCGGATGTGCATCTGCGCCGTGAGCCTCGAACAGAAAGGGAACGTGTCGCAAACCCAAGACCGCTGCCTGAACGGCTTTGCGCTCGGCCGCACATTCGCCAATCGTGGAGCTGATGAACACGTGAAGTTGATCCGTCACGCGTCGAGCAGCCCCTTTTTATTGATCAGCGCCAGCACCTCTTCGCTTGTTCGACCTCGCTTGCTCCCTGCAACTGTCAGCAGCGCGTTGCCATCCAACATGACTTGCCTCGAAAGATTCTCGTAGGAGAGCAAGTGCGAGATATCGGTTGAATCTGCGGCTTCAAAGTGGCCTGACACGCCATTGACGACAGCAGCACGGAGCGCACTCTTGGGGATTCCTTTGAAATGAGGAGCCCCCTCGCTTAGGTGTGCGCTCAGCACCAGGTTGGCTGCAGCCTGCCTGGCTAGAGATGGACCGAAGCCTTCCGCTGCGACAGCTTGGATTGCATGACTGACGGGAGGGTGCAGCTGGCCACGTAGATCCGCAGAAATCTGACCCAAGAGGTGGGCCAGGAATGGCGCGATAGGCCAGACGGGGCGGATCGAGGCGAGCGAAACAGAAGAGGGCCTGGGTTGCAGCCCAGACCCTCCGATCGGCGAGCGGCCGACGGAGGCGTACCTGCCACGTCGGGGTGAGCCGGCAAAGAAAGCTGCGCGTTCGAGCAAGGCGAGCGCGTGGAGCTGGACGTGTTCTTTCTGCTCCGGTGCGGGGAGTGCCGGGGGTTGTTCGCGCTGTGCGCGGCGCACTACGCGGGCCAGAGCCTGTGCGGGGAGGTTTGCCGGCGAGCGGCGCGGCGGGCAGCACGGCGCAAACACCAGCGCAGTCCGGAGGGCGCAGCGGACCATCGGGAGCACGTGAGAGAGCACCGGGAGCGGCAGCGCGGACGGCGGGCCGTGATGGATGTGCATTCCCATAACTTGGCCCCCTGCGAGGAATCGTGCCCGCGCGACGACGGGCGTGTGTCCACGGAGGACGCGGAGCCGCGTGTCGCCAGGAGCGAGAACGATGAGCCGAGAGAGCTTGATGGTGGCGATGGATCCGAGCGCGGGGGGGACGCGGGTCTTGATGATGGACGGGCGGAACGAGCTGCTGCGTGCGGTGCTGGGGTCGGCGGAGGGGACGCACCCGAGAGCGGCGGCGACGCTGCTGGAGGGTTTGGCGCTGTGGCAGCAGAGGCCGCTCAGCGTTGCGTTGTGTGTCGACGAGTGGGAGAGGTCTTCCGCGCTGCGGCTGTACGATGGTCTCGGCGAAGGAGCCCGGAACGTGCACTTCGAGGTGGCGGTCGTCGCCCGAGGACACCGCGAGCGAGGTCGCCAGCTGCAGGGGTTGGGGCGTTTTGGTGACCTGAGGCAGCTGTCGCTCGAGGGGGTGGAGCGATGACGGTCACGCGCGAGGTGGAAGCGGAGATCCGGCGGCTGTCGCACGCGGAGGGCTGGGCGGTGGGGACGATCGCGAGCGAGCTGGGGGTGCATCACGGCGTGGTGGAGCGGGTGCTCGACGCGGAGCACGCAGTTGCGAAGGAGCGAGCGCCGCGGGGCAGCAAGCTCGACCGGTACAAGCCCTTCGTGCTCGGGGTGCTGGAGAACCACCCGCGGCTGCGGGCAACACGGATCTTCCACATGCTGCGCAAGCGAGGCTATCGCGGAAGCGCCAAGACGGTGCGACGCTACGTCGCCACGGTGCGGCCGCAACGGGTAGCGGAGGCGTATCTGGTGTGCGAGCGGTTACCCGGAGAGCAGGCGCAGATCGACTGGGGCAAGGTGGGCACGCTGGCGGTGCCTGGCGGGGCGCGGGTGCTGTGGGTCTTCTTGATGACGCTGGCCTACTCGCGGTATCGATACGCGGAGCTGGTGCTCGACCTCGGTGTCGAGACGCTGCGCCGCTCATTGCGGCGGGCGGTGTGTTTCTTCGGGGGCACGCCGCGCGAGTGGCTCTTTGACAACACGAAGGCGGTGGTCATCGAGCGCTTCGGAGAGGCGAAGCGGCTGCAGCGTGATCTGCTCGAGCTGGCCGCTGCGCTTCACGTGATGCCACGGCTGTGCCGGCCGCGGAAGCCGACGGACAAGGGAGGCGTGGAGCGAGGGATCCGCGACCTGAAGGAGGGGCACTTTGCTGGGCGCACGATCCGAAGTCTCGAGGCGGGCAACCGCGAGCTGTTGGAGTATATCCAGGAGGTGGTCTGCGCACGCCGGCACCCGACGCAGCCGACGCGCACAGTGGCGGAGGTGTGGGAGGAAGAGCGGACGAAGCTGCTGCCGCTACCGGTGAATCTTCCCTCGACGGATCTGATCACACCGGTGTCGGTGGACAAGACGGCGAGCATACGCCTTGCGACGAATCGCTACTCGGTGCCGGCGCGCTACGCGGGGCGCACGCTGACGCTGGTTGCGGACGACAGCACGGTGCGGGTGCTGGACGGCACCATGGAGGTCGCACACCACGCGCGCTCGCTGGGCCGGGACCAGCGCATCGAAGACCTCGCACACCGGCAGGAGCTCGCCGCACAGCGCCGCGCCGCGAACGCGGCTCCCGCGCGCCATCACCTGCTGGTCGAGGTGCCCGAGCTCGGCGTCCTTTTCGAGCGCTGGGTGGTGCGGGGGCGCAACGTAGGAGCGCTGACGGGCAGGACGAAGAAGCTGCGCGAGCTGTACGGGCTCGAGCTCTTCCGCGAGGCCGTGCACGAGATGGTCGCGCATGAGACCCACGACGTGGGCGCGCTCGCCCTGCTCTGCGAGCAGGCGCGGCGGCGGCGCAACCAGCCCGTCCCGTTGCCGCTGCCGTTGCCCGCTCACGTGGTCGACGTCCACGTCGTGTCCCACGATCTGGCGGGCTACGACGCCGCCGACACGGAGTAGCGCCATGAGCGATCTCATCGATCACATGCACTCGCTCGGCTTCCGAGCTTCGCGCGAGCAGCTGCACGCACTGCTCGGGCAGCTGACAGCGTCGCAGTCGACGGCGCAGCAGGCGCTCGAAACCGTCGTCTCGCTCGAGCGTCGTGAGCGGGAGGCACGCAACTTGGCTGCGCGAGCCAAGCGGGCCGCACTCGGGGCCACGAAGCCCGCCGCCGACTACGATTGGTCGTACCCCCAGCGCGCGGATCAGGACGGCTACGAGAACCTGTTGACCTTGGGCTTTGTGGAGCGCCGGCAGAATGTGCTCTTCCGCGGTCCGCCCGGCACGGGCAAGACGATGCTGGCCAAGAACCTCGGGCTGCGCGCCCTCGAGGGGGGGAAAACCGTGGTCTACACCCACTTGTCCGCGGCTCTCGCCGATCTGCTGCGGCAGGAGTCGCTGCCTGCCGTGGAGCGCCGGCTGCGGCGATATACCTCCGTCGATCTCCTGATCTGCGACGAGCTCGGCTATCAGCCCATCGACGCTCGCGCCGTCGACCTGCTCTTCCAGATCATCAGCCGGCGCCATGAACGAGCCTCGACCATCATCACGACGAATCTGGCCTTCAAAGACTGGGCGAACGTCTTCCCGGGCGCTGCCTGCCTCGTCCCTCTCGTCGACCGCTTCACCGAGAACCTGGTGATCTTCGACATCCAGGGCGACTCCTACCGGCAGCGACCCAAGCCAGCGACGGCACCCAGAAAGGCCGGGAAGAAGCCGCCGAAGGCCTGACGCTCACCCCTCAACGACACGCGGCCCAGTGCACCGGACGGTAGCGCTGGGCCGTTTGCCTTCCATCCCCAATGAGTCCCCCTGCGCAACTCACCCGGTGGTCCAGATTTCCGCGGATCTTGATGGCCATCTACAGCGGGCACTATGGAATGGGAACAGATCTTCCCTGTGCTCAAGAGCTATCTCTCAAGAAATCTGGCCTACTCGTTGGTGGCAACCTATCAGAACAAATACACGCTTCATCGATCCGTCACGGCGGGAGCCGCAGTCTGGTTCTGGTTGAACCTAATGACGATACCGGCGGCGCTAGTGACTCGCGCCATGGGGGGCCCCTCGGTGCACTGGGTTGTCCTGGTGCTCTGCTTGATTGCAGCTCTCGTATTGGTCTGGGGATTCTCTGGCAGCTTCATGTATCACTGGCAAAACTTCGCGAACACCATCATCACCGAAAGCTATTCGCTTCTAGCAGGACCGAATGATGAAAAACCTCGATAGCGCACCGCTCGTGGTCGTCGATCTGGAAACAAGCGGCGTCAACCCATTCAGACATGACGTCTTGGCGCTGGCGCTGGTTCCCTTGAATTCTGAGTTGCGGCCACATGTTGTATTCGTGAAGCCGCCGGAGATTCGTTGGACCGAGTATGCTCGTGCGAACTTTGCCAAGTTTGCCGCTGAGTGGGAACGCAATGCGGTAGCTCCGGTTGAGGCGTGCGCTAGCATCGAATCCTATCTACGGAACACGTTTGGAGATCAGCCAGCCACGCCGATCGGGCACAACATCGGGTTTGACGTCGCTTTCCTAAGAAAACTTGCGTTCCTGGGTAATCGCGATGAACTCCCGAGTCTTTCTCATCGGGCGATTGATACGCACACGCTGCTTTATGTTCTAGCGGCTTCAGGTCGCATTCCGTCCAGCGCAGTCAGCTCAACCGGAGCGTTTGAGCACTTTGGCATTACTGTAAGCGAGAGCGTGCGGCACACCGCGCTTGGAGATGCCGTTGCAACGCGGGAACTGTTCCTGAGGCTTGTAGAGTTCCTCTAAGCAAGGAGCGCTCGCGTCGCGACGCCGAGGAGTTCCTCACAATGGATAGCCCATCAGAAGAACGCATATCTCTTGGCAAAGAGGTAAAGTATTGGCTGAAACGCTGGCGTTTTGGACAAAGTGTCTGGAGTCTCGCGCACCACGTGTCGCTGTTCGGTGCCGCGACCATGAGCGTCGCAATTGGCTTTATCGTGCAACTCAAGACACCTTTGCTTGCAGGGGGAGATGAGACGCTCTCAACCAGTTTGGCCTTCGGCGCAGCCGTTTTGTCGGCCCTTGCCGCCGCGGGTGGCTTCGAGCGAAAGTGGCGTGCAAACCGTTTGAGTCGAGGCAGGCTCGACGAACTGCGGATCGACTTCATGGCTGATGGCGCCGATCTGCATAGGTTGAGGGAGCGCCTGAAGAGCATCATTAGAATGCATGATCAAGAGGTTCTAGGTGGTGCCATTGAGCCGGTTCCGAGTGCTGGCAGTCCATCAGTCAAGCAGGGCCTGCCCAAGGATGCCGCCGCATAACTCGGTCGTTTCTGCTGACGTGGCCCTCGCTGCGCTCGGGACCACGCAGCAGAACGCCAGCCGTT
>JAICQQ010000394.1 GCA_025937785.1 Polyangiaceae bacterium | reverse complement strand
GCGCGGGGACCTGAAAGAGACCACCGGTGCCGACGTCGTAGCTGCCGTTGTTGGTGAGGAGCTCGCCGTTGTGGCAGGTGCGGCACTCGGTGGAAGAGTCGTGGAAGATAGCGGCCCCGCGCGCCACCGCAGCGGCGTCGAGGCGTGGCTTCACCGGGGCGGGGATGCGGTCGAGGTAGCTGGCGAAGTGCTGCACCTGAGGGCGATTGGGGCGCGGCCCGCCCATGCGGGACACGAACACGTCGTGCACGAGGTGGGTGAGATCTTCGACATCACCGGACCAGTGGAAGGGCGCGGTGGCCATCAAGCCGCCAGCGACGGATTGCGTGCGCCTGGCGCCGATGCCCACGAAGTTCCAGACGCGCCCGTCTTCGCGACCTTCGGGATGGCAGGAGGCACAAGCGATGCCGAAACCAGAGTTCATGTGGAACAGGGCCGTGCCGGTGTCGGCCCGCGTCTCTTCGCTGAGTGCGATCACGGGGCCGCCGACGATCTCGAGGGTTGCCGGCTCACGGCTCTGCACGACCACCTGGCCTTGCGCGGTGTAGGCGACGCTGACGGGTTCGCCGTCCGTGAGCGGTTCGCCAGGCTGACGGCACGGATCGAACGCATCGAGTTCGGTCAACCGCATCACCACGAGCCCGACCCGAGGCTGCCCGTCGGTAGTCCACGAGTTGCCGCTCGACACCACCGCAATCTCGCTGCCGTCAGCGGAAACGGCGATGTCGCTCTGCCCGACCATGTGTGCGAACGCTGGGTTCGGCCGAGGCGAGGCACCGCTGCCGCTCGCGTTCGAGAGTACGCTCACGGTGCCGTGCACGATGCCGGTCGCACAGGGCGCCGCGGTGGTGTAGTAGCCGCCGGGACCGATGCTGATTTGCCCGGGATTCGCCCGCTGGTGCGCCACCACGACGCGGCCGTCACCGGCCGCCACCATGCGCCAGGCGACGGAGGCTTCGAAGCCTGGTAGCGTGGCCCCGGCGGACGACGGCGACGACATCGCTGGCCGCGCCGTGTGCACGACTTGGCCTTCGGCGTCGAGGGTGAGCACCTCTGCGGAGCGAAACTTGCTCACCAGGATGGCATCGCCGTCGACGACCACGTCCCGCAGGTCGCGTCCCAAGAAGAGCGACCGCGTACTGCTGCCACCGCTTGCCGGCAGCGTCACGAGTTCACCGGTGTCGCACGCCACCTGCAATGCGTCGAGCCGGGAGTCGTAGGCGAGCCCGCGGGGGGCTGGACACACGCTGCGCGTCGCAAAAACTTCACGTCGACTGAGGTCGATCGACCACACCTCGCCGGTAGCGCGCAGTGCGACGTGGGCGCGACCGGACGGGTCGATGACGACACGGCCCGGCTCCGCCCGATGCGGCGTCTCGATGGGGGTCACGCGCCGGGTCGCGAGCTCCACCAGGAACACGCGATCACGGTCGGGGTCGGAGGCGACCGCCATGCCGGCGTCGGAGATGGCCAGGGTCCCGCCGCTGATCGGTAGTGCCTGCTTCGCTATCACGCCTTCGTCGCCGCCTGGTACGCCGCTGATGCCAGGCGCGACTTCGACCACGGTGCCTTCGTCCGGGTGCGACGCGCACCCCAGCCCCAACGCCCCCACACAAGCTAGCACCACGCTTCGATCGACTCGCCGCATCGCCACCACCCGTACCCTTCCCATGGCAATCACGAATGCAGCTTGTGTGCCGAACTCTAGTCCGCGCCGTAGCCGACGATGAAGCCAGCAGAAAAGCCGGAGCCTGCAGCGCGATTGAAGGCGCGCACCTCACCGGTGTCGCAAGGAGCATCCAGCTGAGTAGCCGTACAGGTGTAGTGCACGGATCCGCCGACAGCTCGCATCAGCGAGGCCTCGAAGCCAATGCGAAAGCCGCGACGGGTCACCCAAACGAACGGGACCAAGACACCAGCGCCATACCCGTAGTCGCTGTTGTCATTGAGGTGCAGGGTAACGCTGGGGGCGAACACGAACGACCCGCTCGAACTGAACACGTAGCCGACTCCGAGGTTACCGAACACGCCGGGCAAGTCTTCGCCGTCACTCGTTGGACGGCTGAACCCCGCGGGCGGCGATTGCTCCGCGTTCTCGTGAACGTCCGCCTGTGGCACTCCGACGCGCGCGGTGAGGTGCAACCGTTCCCAAGCGAATACTCCAGCGTGGGCCCAGACGACGCCGTAGCTGTAGTAGCGGTTGTCCAACTGCAGGCCCCCATACTCGAGATCGAAGTAGGGCCAGCGCAAAGGTTGATCATCGCGCGGCCTCGGTGGCGCACTCTCGGGCGGTAGCTCCCGATCGTTGGCGGGCGGCGGGGTGTAGGCCCCTGGTGCCGGTGCCGGTTCTGGTGCGGGCGCGGGTGGGGGCGACGGGGCGAGCGCGGTGGCGGGGCTGGCAGGCGCTGGTGCGGCGCCAGCTGGAGGTGGCACGGCAGGCGCGGGGGCGGGCGGAACCGCGGGTGCGGCGGATGGTGCTGGTGGCGGAGGCTGGTCCGGGGCCGGCGCGGGAGGGGCCGGCGCGGGAGGGGCCGGCGCGGGAGGGGCCGGCGCGGGAACCGCAGGTCCGGGGGCAGGAACGGCCGGTACTGGCCCCGTCGCGGGAGGCGGCTGGACTGGCGCTGGTGCCTGCGTTTGCAGGGGAGCGGCCTGAGCGCCCCCGTCTTCTAGAACCCCCACTTCTAGAACCCCCACACTCGCCAGCCCACCCAGCACCGCCCACGGCGCCAGGACCCCAAACAAACTCAGCACCTACAAGGGTTGCCATATCCGCTGCGAGCGGGCAACTCGCACGTCGGGGGTGGCTCGGTGTCGTCGTCAGCACGCCTTGGAGCCGTCGCCCTGCATCAAGGCGTCGTAGCGACGTTGCATTTCTTCGGGCGTCACGTCTTCGATCGAATGGCCGATCATCCATTCGTGGCCGAAGGGGTCGCGCACGGTGCCTGAGCGTTCGCCGTAGAACGCGTCGGAGGGCTCGCGAATGACCTGGGCACCTTCGGCGACGGCACGGCGGATGGCCGCGTCGCAATCGTCGACGTGCAGGTGGATGGACATGGACGTACCGCCGATCGTCTGCGGGCCGACGAAGCCGAGCTCGGGGTACTCTTCCGACAGCATCACGAGGGTGCCGCCGAAGTCGAGTTCACAGTGACCGATGCGTCCGCTCGGTTCGGTGAGCCGATACTTTTCGGTAACGCCGAAGGCGCGCGTGTAAAACTCGATGGCTTTGCCGGCGTTCTTGACGCGGAGGTAAGGGAACAGCTCGTGGATGGACATGGTGGTGGCTCCTTTCGTGGCTCGTGCCGTGACACCATGAACCTAGGGTGCAGCCGCGCGCTGGTCTTGGCGAAAATTTACCTGCCGGGCCCGTGCTTCAAGGCCGCGACATGATGGGGGAAGCGAGGTGCGGCATTTCGGTACTCCGTCGGCGAGATCCCCGCCATTTCGCGGAAGTCCCGGTTGAAATGGGCCTGATCGCCGTAGCCGGCGTCGAGGGCAAGCTCGGCCAACGTGAGGCTGGGTTCCGCTGCCAGGCGGGCGAGCGCGCTGCGGAAGCGGAGCACGCGTGCATAACGCTTGGGTGTGAGCCCGACCGCGCCCTCGAATAGCGCGATGAAATGGCGGTGGCTATAGCCGCTGTCGCTGACGACGCCGCGCACGTCGGAGCCATCGACAAGTCGATCGAGAGCTTCGGCGATCGCGGGGTGAAGGCCGCGCACGCGGGGCAAGCGCTGCAGCAGCACTGCCTCGAAGCAGTCGAGCTGCGCGTCGAGGATCGGCAGCGCCAGCAGACGCTCGCGGATGGCCTCGGCCTCACTGCCCCAGAGCTCGTCGAGCCGCGTGTGTCGCTCCGCCAGCTCCCCCGCGGACACCCCGAACAACGGGAGCGCGGCGCCCGGATGCAGCATCGCCCCCACTGAACGTGAGCCCGCCGACACGCCGCGCACGTAACAGCTGGATCGAGCGCCACCGACGATGGCATGACCGGCGTCGTACCCGGCAGTCGCGCCCGCATCGTCGAACAATCGCAGCGGATCGGAGGAGACGCGGAACACCAGATGCATGGCCCCAGTCGGCAGCACGCGCTCGCGCTCAATCGGCGCAGTCGCCACCGAGTCGCTGTCCCCCGATGCCCACAAGAGCGAGACGAACGGCCGCAGCGGCGGAGACGGCAGGCGTCGGATCATCGGGGCCTCTCAACCCCTTGCTTAGCATGACCTGCCGGTTTGTGCCCGAAGCCACCCGAGAGCTCCGCTCACAGCTTCGGATCTCGCCCCCGAATCGCACCCCACACGGCCATGATACGCACCACGTCGTCGCCGTCGAGACGGTAGTACACGTGCTTCTTCGTCTTCGGCATCAAACACCGCCAAACCTGCCTGGCCCCGCACCATTCGGTACCGTTGCCCATATTCGGGATGCTCTTGGAGCACCGAACACGCCGCCGACAGTTCTTGCTCGAAAAGCTCAGGCGCTTTCTCCCGATGTGTGCGCCACCAACGCCCGGTTCGATGTCCTGCTGGGCCCGCTCGGCTACTTCGATGACAGAAATGACCCGGCCCGCATCGATATCGTCAGCAGCTTCTTCCAAAGCGGCGTGAAGTTGGGCGCGCTCATCGTCATCTAGAGCCTGTTGACACTTTGTGAACTTGACATACGTTCAGCATGACGTAGATTGGCATTCATGGCAGCTCGAATGGCGATGACGCAGGCGTGTTGGCGTCGATTGAAAGGCCGTGTTCGAGCCCTGACCAGG
>JAICQQ010000149.1 GCA_025937785.1 Polyangiaceae bacterium | reverse complement strand
CCACGCATTCGTGCGTGTCGGGGTCGCACACGCCCGCCTCGCAGTCCGCTGTCTCGACGCAGCCGACGCACTCGTGGGTGTCGGGGTCGCAGGCGGGGGTGGGCGCGCCGCAGTGCTCGGTGCTGTCGAGGCACTCCACGCACGTGTCCGTGCCCGGGTCGCACACGGCGGTGCTGCCGCCGCAGGCGTCGTCGCAGTCCGCGGGCGCTCCGCCCGCGCCGCTGGCTCCGCCCAGCGTGCCCCCCGTGCCGCCGGTGCCTCCCGCGCTGGCGGGGCTGCCGCCGCTGCCCGTCGTGCCACCGGTCGAGGTGGCGCCTGCGGTGCCACCGCTGCCGGAGCTGGCTCCGGCGCTTCCGCCGCTGCTCGTCCCGGCCGTGCCGGCGGTGCCACCGCTGGTGGTGGTATCGGGGTTGGGGCACGAGAGCGTGTCGAAACACGAGCTTTCTTCCTCGCATGCAACGCTGAGAGCGAGTGGAGCTACGAGTAGTCCGCTTAGAATTGACGTTCGCATCTAGAACCTGCCCGTAAGGGTTGCTCCGGTATAGTTAGTGTCGAGCGCTGGAGCCAGGCTGACCTCATGCCTTTGGACCACGCTCAGCCAAACCGTACCGCTCATTGACAACACATAGTTGATACCAGTGACGATCATCGGCAGTGCCAGCGAACTGCTAACGTCGAATTCTGCTTCCATCATCTCATCGCAGTCCCCTCCGAAGCAGGCGTCGGCTGCGTCGCCAAAGTCGCTGCGGAGCTTGAAGGTATGAACGAACAAGCCTGCTGTCGCGATCGAAAGGGCCGCCGTGGCTCCGGACAAGACGCTGGCCGCGCCGCGGTTGCTGGGGTCGAGACGAGCTGGGTTGCTGCTGTCAAAGAGGAGCAGGCCAGCGACCGGAGCCAGCGAGGACAAGAGCAAGGCGCCACCGAGCTCCCGATCCAATCGCCGCTCGCGCTCCGTTGCTTCGTAGCGGCTACAAGCGCCTGGGACGCCAGCATCGCAGTCTGCTTCGTAGTCCGCTATCTCCGAGGTTCGCAGGCCGCGGATGCTGTACACGGTTGCGCCCACGATGAAGGCTGCGGCGGTGACTCCGTGCGTCCACAGCGCGACGTTTCGAGTCACCTCGAAGGTGGCGCCGGCTGTTGTCTCATCCACACGATGGTCGCTCTGCGGCGCGCCTGTCGCGGGTGGCGCCGTTGCAGGGGTCGCCAGTGCGCTCGACGTGCAGAGTAGGATCGCAAGTGCCACGAGTGTCTTTTGCATTCTTCGGCTCTCCGAAGCCCTAGTCGGGCCCCCCGCAAACGAGTTGCTACCATTTTTTCGAACAGAGCCGCTGCCCTACGTTCTGCGGGAAAAGGCATGGCGACCCGAGCTGGACGCTCGGCTGGCCGATTCGGGGGGAGCAGCTCATTCGTCCAGGCGGTATTGGCGCTCGACGATGGCGGCGGCGCTGGGGCCTCTCCAATGGGGCTTGATCCAGCGGGGTCGTTGGTCCTCCCACGTGGGGTTGGCGCGACGCCAGTGACCGCGCACCACACAGCGGACGGAGAGCTCGTGTTTGCGGCCACCGCGGCGAGCTTTCTTGATGTGCTCGAGGGTCTTGATATCGATGGTGCCAAGGCAGATGGAAGACAGTTTCGGAGCTCAGAATCGAGGGTGGCGAGTGAGGTGTCTTGCTCGCGCGCTGTGGGGAGGGGGGCAGCTCGCGCTGGTCGGCATCTTGACTCGTGGCGTAAAGGAGGGCGTTGACCACGAGTGCCAACAGGTCGCGAAGCGGTGTGCTTTCGTAGATCGGGCGCACGCTGTCGTCGTCATCGATGCTGGCGACGCCGGGCGAGGCCGCCTGCAGAATCTGACTTAGGCGCGCCTCGTCGTCGAGCTCCAGCCGGCAGGGGACGATGGAGGGTAGCGTGCCGTCGAGCACGTCGCCGAAGCAGGCGAGATCCAGCGTTCGGCGCCCGCTGGTGGTTTCGTCGGCGTGGCGTTCAGTGACGTAGACGGTCAGCACCTGCAGCATGCGGCCCCTGCGCAGGTCGGCGGGAAGGCGCGAGTTCACGCGCTCGGCCAGGCCCAGGGCGTAGCGATCCGTGAACACGAGGGCGAGGCTGCGAAAGGGCGGGCGCACGGCCTCGCCGGTCACGTCGAGGCTCGTGGCGCCGAGCATCCACGACAGCGATTCGCCGACCCAAAACACCTTACGTAGGTGGAGCTCGAAGTTGATGAGTGTGGTAGCGGCGTGCTCGGCAAACTCCGCGCTCGGGCATGCGCGGGCGAATCGCTGGTAGCCGAGATCGCTGACGAGGTCGTCGCTCGAGACCACTCGCGTCAGCTCTCGTGAGCCTGCCTGCCGGCGCACCCGATGTGCGGTCTCTTGGGCCAGCTTCGGCAACTCTGGCAGGTGGCGCCCCAGAGATTCGTGCCCGAGCACCGGGGCGCCCTTGCGAAACCTGGGCGCATCGCGCGCGTCGCTCAGGCCGAGCTCTTCCCACATCCACGTCGGATCGAACGCTGGCTGACCGCTCGCGAGTGCTTGCTCGTACGTGGTTTCGAGCTCTTTGAGCATCTCGACCATGCGCGGGTCGTTGGCGCGAGCCGCTTCGCGTGGAGTCATGCCGTCGAGGCGTGGAATAGCGTCGTCGAGCCATTGTTCGTAGTAGTCGTTCAGGTACTGTTCGGCTGCGACGTTGCCGACCTCGCGGAGCTCCGGCGGCAGCAGGTTCTCGCCGGAAGCGCGACCTTCGTGCGGTGCGCTGGAGTCGCGCTCCCTCGCAGCCGCCATCGCCTGGGCCATGTCTTCGGTTTGCGTGACTCGATACCTCACCACGTGCCCAGCGACGCGCTCGACGAGTTTACGGCCGCGTTCCGCGCGTTCGGCCGAGTTGGTTTCGAAAACGAGCCGTGCATCCGCCAGCGAGAACCAGCCGAAGATGACGGGTTCCTTGCGATCCTTGCCTTTGCCACACCAACTCCAGCGCGGCGGGTCTCCCGGGTCCTCGACGCGATCGAGTCGTTTGGTACCGTCGAGCAAGGTGATGAGTTCGGGGGGGTCTTCGACGTCGAAGTACACCTTCGCCATCACCATCGGATCGCCGTCGTAGTTCACGAGATTGGGCATCTCGAACGGCTTGATCCAGGCCGCGTGGAGCTCGGGTCCGATGTGTTCGAGAGCCAGCGGATTCGCGCTTTGCTCGCTCGCCATTTCTTTCAGCCACTCGACGAGGCGCTCCGCGCGCATCGGGGAAACGATGAGAACACCGCCGTCGAGCACGGGATCCCCCACCCTTTCTGCGGGCATGATCCGCGTCGCGATGATGGTCCATCGACGCAGCTCTCGCGAGCCTGAGCGCTCGACGACGCGCTGCTCCTCGCCGGTCACGACATCGCGGAGCGTCATGCCTTGACCAGGGTGCACGTCCGTCACCTGATAAAGCCAGAGCTTCGTCGATCTGGCGAGTTCCAGATACGCGCGTGCACCAACGG
The DNA here is from genome assembly GCA_025937785.1 of Polyangiaceae bacterium. Classification (GTDB taxonomy): domain Bacteria; phylum Myxococcota_A; class Polyangia; order Polyangiales; family Polyangiaceae; genus JAICQQ01. The sequence continues at coordinate 16,644 of JAICQQ010000149.1, read as the reverse complement.
ACAAGTTGCTAGTCACCTCCAGGAATGCGTCCACTACCCGACGTTGAGGTTCGTACTGGAAGTCGAAGAACAGCCACCAATCGAACACCTGCTCGCTCATCACCGCGATGCGTTCGTCGTCTGCTGCGGCGGTTTCGTCCGGATCGATGCCCTGCCAGAACTCGTCGAACGCATCCTGCTCGATCTCGCGCCAGCCGGGGCCTTCAACGAACTCGTCCAGAGCAGTGAGCGCCACCTGACGGTCATGCCGACTGTACCGCACTCCAAAGCCACCCTTAGGTAAGCAGCAGCGCTTGTACTTCTTCCCGGAGCCGCAAGGGCACGGGTCGTTTCGTCCGGCCTCGGCCATGAGGGCCTCCGTACACCGAGACACGCTTCCCGCCAAGGGGGCGATCGCATCCGCCGGTCAAGCAGGTGCGCATCGACGCGCACACCGACAGGTTGGGGACGGAAAGCGAGAACATGGCACTGGATCCCCGGGTCTTCGAGGGCGCCCTCGAAATACATTGGCACCCATATGTTTCGGCGCTAGGTTCCGCGGGCCTCATGCACCGAGACGTGACCGACATCCTCGACGACCTGCGCCGCATCGTGCAGGTCTTGCGCGAGTCTTCCCGCGCGGCCGAGCGGCGCCTGGGCGTGACTGGCGCGCAACTCTTCGTACTGCGGGCGCTCGCCGACGAGCGCGCGCTCTCGCTGAACACTCTGGCAGAGCGCACTCGCACGCACCAAAGTACGGTGTCCGTCGTGGTCAAGCGGCTCGCTCGGAAGAACCTGGTGCACCGCAAAACGTCCGCCAGCGACGGGCGGCGGGTCGAACTCGAGCTTTCCGCGCGCGGGCGCACTCTACTCGACCGCGCCCCGCACGCCGCCCAAGATCAGCTGATCGCAGGTATCGAACGCCTCTACGCTCGCGAGCGCCGGGCGCTGGCGCGCGGGCTCGGCACTCTGGTCGAGCACATGGGGCTCAGGAAGCATCCCGCCCCGATGTTCTTCGAAGAGAAGCGTAAGCCTGGCTCGCGGAAGAAAACCCAACGTGCAACAGGTTGAGCCGCCCGGCGCTGGCGTCGCAGCGGCGCCTTCGATCAGGTCGCCCCTCGCCACAGCGGGAGCGGCGCAGCGCTCCATCGTCGACGCACGCGTCGTGGTGGTCAGCGCGCTGTCCGTCCTCGTCGCCATCGTCTCGGGCTTCATCGCGCAGGGCCTGACGCGCCTGATCGCGGGATTCACCAACCTGGCGTTCTTCGGCCGCCTTTCGTTCGCGCAGGTTTCGCCCGCGCACAACCGGCTCGGCCTGTTCGTCATCCTGATTCCGACGATCGGGGGCCTGGTGGTGGGGCTGATGGCGCGCTACGGCTCGAAGGCGATCCGAGGCCACGGGATCCCGGAGGCCATGGAACAGGTGCTCACGAACGAGAGCCGCATTCCCGCGCGCATGACATTTCTCAAGCCGCTCTCCGCGGCGATTTCGATCGGTACGGGAGGCCCCTTCGGGGCCGAAGGACCGATCATTGCCACGGGTGGGGCGCTCGGATCGCTGCTCGGGCAAGTGATCCGTACGACTGCGAACGAACGCAAGGCGTTGCTCGCTGCAGGCGCTGCTGCCGGAATGGCCGCGACGTTCGGGACGCCGGTCGCGGCCGTGCTGCTGGCCGTCGAGCTGCTGCTCTTCGAGTACCGAGCCCGCTCACTCGTGCCGGTCGCACTGGCGGCCGTCGCCGCCACGGGCGTCCGTCTAGCCTTCCTGGGAACCGCGCCGGCCTTCGCCATGCCCGTCGTGGCGCAACCCGGAGAAGCCGCGCTCGCGCTGTACGTGGGGATCGGAGCGATCTTGGGCGTAGGCTCGGTCCTGGTAACGCAGGCGGTGTATGCGGTCGAAGACCTTTTCGAGCGCTTGCCGATGCATTGGATGTGGTGGCCGGCGCTCGGCGGCACTGCGGTCGGCGCCGTGGGGTACGTGGCACCGGAGACGCTCGGCGTGGGCTACGACAACATCGACGCGCTGCTTTCCGGCACCCTTGCCACCGGTGCACTGCTGGCGCTCACTTGCTTCAAGTTCGCTTCCTGGTCGATCGCGCTGGGCAGCGGCACCTCGGGCGGCACGCTGGCCCCTCTGTTCACGATCGGCGGCGGCTGTGGGGCCTTGCTCGGTGTGCTGGCCGCAGCGCTCGCTCCTGAAGCCGGCGTCGATCCACGCATCGCCGCGCTCGTCGGCATGGCCTCGATGTTCGCCGGCGCATCGCGCGCGTTGCTGGCTTCGGCTGTTTTCGCCTTCGAGACCACACGCCAACCCATCAGCCTGTTGCCCTTGCTCGGGGGGTGCTCCGCCGCGTTCCTCGCGTCGTCCCTGTTGATGAGAAACTCGATCATGACGGAAAAGATCGCGCGACGCGGGGTGCGCGTGCTCGGCGAGTATTCGGCCGACTTCCTGGAGCAGCTCTCGGTGGTCTCGCGCGCATCGCCGGCGGTCACGACCCTCGGCATCGGCGACTCGATCGGCGCCATTCGGCGCTTCTTCGCTTCCGGTATGTCTGGCTCTCAGCACCAGGGGTATCCCGTCGTGGATGCCGCAGGGCATCTGGTGGCGTTCGTCACGCGTAAAGATCTCGCGTCGCTGCCCGAGCACCTGACTCTGGGAGACCTCGATCTGAGGCCCCCCGTGGTCATCTTCGGCGACGCTTCGCTGAGAGAGGCTGCAGATCTGATGGCAAAGCGACGCATTGGACGGCTGCCAGTCGTGTCCCGAGAGCAACCGGCCATCGTGAGCGGCATGATCACGCGCAGCGACCTGGTCGAAGCGCATGCGCCACGACTGCGAGACCATGAACTCGCACCGGGCCTCTTGCGTCGCAGATCCGATCGCCCGGGCCGGCGCCACGCATGAACGATCCGCGCGCACGCGTCCTGGATCTCGTTCAGCGTCACGGCTGGAACGCTACGGCATTTCAGACCCTGGAGGACGGCTACTCGTACTTCTTCCATGACCCCGACGCCTGCGTCGCGTACGTGGACACCGGGGGCGCTTGGGTCGCGGCGGGCGCCCCGCTCGCGGCGGGCGATAAACTCGGCGCGGTCGGAGAAAGCTTTTTCCGCGCTGCCAGCGCGCGCGGGCGCCGGGCTTGCTTCGTCGCGATCGAGGAGCGCTTCCGTCGAGCGCTGGGCGCCACGTGGCGCACGCTGCAAGTCGGTGAACAACCGGAGTGGGATCCCCGAGAGTGGCCGGCAAGCTTGGACGGTCATTCGAGTTTGCGTGAACAGCTGCGACGCGCGCGTGCGAAAGGCGTGGCTGTCCGCCTCGTGAGCACCCAACAACTCGAGCGAGGAACGACGCGCGACGGCATGCTGCAGGCCGCGGACGGCTGGCTCTCCACTCGCAAACTCGCGCCGATGGGCTTCCTGCTGCGCTTGGACCCGTTCAGTTTCGGGGAACATCGCCGCTGCTTCGTCGCCGAGAATGGTGGGCGCATCGTAGCCTACGCAGGCCTCGTGCCCGTACCGACCAGGAACGGCTACTTGCTCGAGGACCTCGTGCGTCATCCCGCGGCGCCCAACGGCACCAGCGAGCTCTTGATCGACGCTGCGATGCGCTTCGCAGCCGAAGCCGGCCACGGGTTTCTGACGCTCGGTTTGACCCCGCTCTCTGGCTCGGTGGCGCAGCCACTGCGCCTCGCGCGCAGCGGAACTCGGCGGTTCTACGACTTTGCCGGCGTCCACCGCTATCGGAAGAAGTTGCGTCCCCGCGAGTGGCGTCCGATTCACCTGGGCTTTCCACAGCGCCAGAGTGCGCTCGTATCGGTCATGGACGCCCTCGCTGCCTTCACCGACGGCGGCTTTTTGGGTTTCGGTTTGAGCTCGCTACGCCATGCGCTCCGGCGCGGCGCCGACGTTCGGCGGCCCCTCGCTCTCTGAGCGCGCCGGTCGCACTCTTACCGTACGGATCCGTCGCGGTGAGGCGTCGACGACCTCCAGCACGACGCCGCTCGGCAGCGCGAACGTCTCGCCGGAGGCCGGGATGCGCTGAGCGAGCGCCAACACGAGCCCGGCGAGCGTCGACCACGAACCGTCGTCGGGCAGCTCCAGGTCGTGCTCGCGATTCACGTCGCGTACCGGCACGGCTCCGTCGACGAGCAGCGTTCCGTCGGCGTCCGGCCGGATGCTCTGGCCGGCGTCGCGCTCGTGTTCGCTGAAGATGTCGCCCACCAGCTCTTCCACGAGGTCTTCCAACGTTACGATGCCGGACATGCCTCCGTGCTCGTCGATCACGATACCGAAGGGCAGGCGGCGCAAGCGCATTTCGTGGAGGAGCTCGACCGCGTTCTTGGATTCGGGCACGAAAAAGGCTGGGCGCATCACGTTCTCGAGCGCGATGGGTTTGCCGTGCCACGCGAGCTCGAGCAGATCTTTGACGCTCACGTAGCCCATTACCCTATCGATGCCGCCGTCGTACACCGGCATCCGGCTCTTGGCGTGCTTCAAGAGCACGGCCCCGAGCTCGTCCGCGCTGGCATCTCGTGCGATCGCGACCACGCTGCTGCGCGGGACCATCACGTCCGCCGCTCGCAACTCAGGCAACTCGAGAGCCCGCGACGCGATCTCGGCCGCCTGAGGGTGAACCGCGCCGGCCTCCGTAGCATCTTCGACGAGCTGGCGGAGCTCGTCCACGGAGTGCATGCCTTCCATGAACGTGGTGCGATCACCGAACGGCTTCAGCATCAGGTTGGCGCTCGAGCTGAGCACCCACACCAATGGGCGCGCCAGAAACGCCAGCGCCAGCAGCGGCCTCGATACGAACAGCGCGTAGCGCTCTGCCGAACGCAGCGCGAGCGACTTGGGAACGAGCTCACCCAACACGATCGACAGGTATGAAACTGCGGCGATCACCAGGGCCAGCGCGACCGTCTCGGCCTCTGCGGCGAGCCATTCGATGCGCGCGAGCTCCGGGGCTAGATGCTCGGCCAAGGATGCACCACCGACGGCAGCCGCCGTGGCGCCGACCACGGTGATGCCGACCTGCACGGTGGCCAGAAACCGCTCTGGCTGATGCCGCAAGGCCAACACGGCACGAGCACTGCCCCGGCCCTCCGCCGCCAGATCCTCGATCCTGCCCTTTCGCAGCGCCACGATGGCGATTTCGGCGCCCGCGAAGAACGCGTTGGCGAGGATGAGGGCGAGGACCACTAAAACTTCGCTGAGGACCATGGAAGTTCATGTGCGGCCTCAATCGTTCGCACGCAAGCGTGGCGTCGCGACGGGCGCGGCGCCGCTCGCATCCAAGACGTCCCCTGCGGGTTTACTGGAACGTTTGGGTGCCGACGATACTGAGGTCGCCGGTGCCTTTTTCGTTGCCGCTTCCGTCCAGAATGGTGACCGGCCCCTTGAGATCGATGGCCACGATCCACGCGCCGTCGGTCACCATCTCCAGGTTGCCGCTGAGCTTGGCGCGAACCCTGAGCCCGGCCCCCGGGATCTTTTGGGTCATGGTCATGGTGGCATCGAACTTGGCTTTCCCGTCGGCCACGCTGCGCAAAAAGAACTCCGTCCCGTCGATCAGTGTGTTGCCGTCGTCTTTGATGCCGAGGGCACGCAGCATCGAGTCCGACGCGGGCATCAACTTTTCTTCGAGCTTCAGCGGGCGGTCGGGGATGAAGGCGGCATCCTGGTTCTTCTCGAACGAGCTTCCGAACTCGTCTTTGATCAACTTGAGCGTCGCGGCGGGTACCTTGTTGCCGCCGGAGTCCTGCGCACTGAGCTTGCCGTCCTCGGCGCGCGTGACGACATAGCTCGACCCTGCCAAAGGACTCACGCTGCGCTTCTCGCTGCCGGTGCCCTCTTGCGAGGTGGTGTAGAGCTCCTTGACGTCGACGCCGGCCTTGGTGACCCGAAATTCGTCCGACTCCTTGACCACGAAGTCGCCCTGCATGAAGGAGTTCTCGCGGAAAGTCTTTCCACTCATGGTGAACTTCGACGCTGTCTTACGCGTCGTTGCAGCCTTCATGCCGGGTTTTGGCACCTTCTTGATGAAGGTCACGTCGCTCACGGCAGCTGGCGCTGCGCTGGTAGGAGCGGCGGCCGACGCGGTCGCGCTAGCCTCGCCTTTGTCCGCCCCGTCATCGGTAAACTTGCTGAATGCTTTGCACCCCAACAGGGACGACACCAATACAGATACGAGTACGACGGAACGCGCCATGGCAGTCTCCTAATCCGACCCAGGGTACACGAGTCGGTTCTAGCTGGCCAAGAGCTCGTTCGCCGACCGCACCCGGCGGCGTCGGAAGGCAGATCGAGCGTCTAGCCGGTCAGCCTAGCCGCGCCCCTCACCCAGTTCGCGGCGCACGCACCACCAGCTCTTTGGCGACCTCGATGAACAGCCGCAGCGCCTCGGAACGTTGCGCCGTGCTGGGAAAGTACATGAACAAGCCCGGTACGCTCGCCGCGTACGCTTCGAGCACGAGGCGCAGGCGACCCGAGCGCAGCTGGTTCGCCACGGACGGCTCGAACGCGTAGCCCAGCCCCAAGCCTTGCTCGACTAAAGACATAGCCAAGACCCCGTCGTTGGTGACGATGCTGCCGCGCACCGGCACGCGCCAGGTTCGCTTTCCCCGCTCGAGCTCCCAGGCGTACAAGGACCCGGTGGTCCGTGACCGGTAGCTGATGCATTCGTGCTTCGACAAGTCGCGCGGGCGCTCGGGTGCACCGTAACGATCGAGGTAACTCGGCGCGCCGACGACCACGAAACGCGTCGCACCAGTCAGGCGAACCTGCACCATGTCACGTTCGATCGCGTCGCTGAAGCGCACGCCCGCGTCGTATCCCTCCGAGACGATGTTCACCAGCCGATCGTCGACCGAGATTTCGATCTCGATGCGAGGATGGCGCTGGCGGAACTCTCTCACCACTGGTTCGATCACGAGCGGGACGGCGACGCGCGGCACCGTGAGGCGCACGCGACCGATGGTTTCGCCCTGCCGCGCGCCGACGCTGGTGAACGCCGAGAGCAGCTGACCGACGGCCGGACTCGCGCTCGCGACGAGATGTTGGCCTGCCTCGGTGAGCGCAACGCTGCGTGTGGTGCGCGTGAGCAATACGACACGCAGCTCGTCCTCCAGCTGCTGGACGGCCTGACTGACGGCGGAGCGCGACACGCCGAGTTCCCGCGCCGCGCGGCTGAAACTGCGGTGATGGGCGACGGCGAGGAACGCCTGGAGCTGCGCGAACGGCGCGGAGCTCATGGTCGCAGCGGGGCGTGCATTGTTTAGCTCATCTTAACAGGATTCTTCGCTCCGACACAAAGGTACACAATTGGCCGACAGGCCAGGGAGCCAACGCCGGCTTCGATGACGACATTGTCAAGCTGTGCTTAACAGGCTGTCCGGAGCTTCGGTGCTACCGAATCCTCGCCCCTGGCGCCACGCTCCCGCGGCCCAAGAAAGCCTCGCAGTCCATGTGGTTGGTACGCATTGCCCTGAAGCGCCCGTACACGTTCATCGTGATGTCGCTGCTCATCGTGATCACGGGAGTGATGAGCATCGTGCGGATGCCGACGGACATCTTCCCGGACATCGACATCCCGGTGATCTCGGTGGTCTGGAACTACAACGGGCTCTCCGCAGAGGAGATGGAGCAGCGCATCGTCACCAACTACGAGCGCTTTCTCACGACCACCGTCAATGACATCGAACACGTCGAGAGCCAGGCGCTGCCTGGTATCGCGGTGATCAAGATCTTTTTCCAACCCGGCGCCCGTATCGAAGCGGCAACGGCGCAAGTGACTGCAGTCTCGCAGAGCGCGGTGCGCCAGATGCCTCCGGGCGCGACGCCGCCGCTCATCATCCGCTACAGCGCCTCCAACGTTCCCATCCTGCAAGCCGCGCTCGAAAGCGAGACCTTGAGCGAACAGGAGCTGTTCGACTACGCCACGAATTCGGTGCGCACGGACATGGTGACCGTGCCGGGCACGCAGATCCCCTGGCCCTACGGCGGCAAGCAGCGGCAGATCGTGGTCGATATCGATCCGGCGCGGCTCTATTCTTTCGGGCTTTCCCCGCGCGATGTCATCGACGCCATCGCCATGCAAAACGTGATCCTGCCCGCGGGGACCGCAAAGCTCGGTACCAACGAGTATTCGGTGCGCTTGAACTCCAGCCCCGAAGCCCTGACCGAGATCGGCGATCTGCCGATTCAAAGCCAGCGTGGCGCCACCGTGTTCGTGCGCGACGTCGCCAACGTACGCGACGGGGCGTCGCCACAGACCAACATGGTTCACGTCGAAGGGCGGCGCTCCGTGCTGATGTCCGTTCTGAAGAACGGCAAGGCCAGCACGCTCGACATCGCCGATAGCATCAAGCAGATGCTGCCCTCGATTCTCGCCAAGCTGCCCCAAGACTTGAAGGTTTCCTTGCTGTTCGATCAGTCGGTGTTCGTACGCGCTGCCGTCGACGGCGTGGTGCACGAGGCGGTCATCGCGGCTGGGCTCACCGCGCTCATGATCCTGCTATTTCTGGGGAGCTGGCGCAGCACCCTGATCGTAGTGCTGGCGATCCCGCTGTCGATCCTGGTCTCGATCACGATCTTGAACGCGCTGGGTCACACCTTGAACGTGATGACGCTCGGGGGAATGTCGCTCGCCGTCGGGATCCGGGTGGACGACGCGACCGTGGCCATCGAAAACATTCACCGCAACTTGGCGCAGAAGAAGGGCTTTCTGCGTGCGATCGTCGACGGCGCTCAGGAGATCGCGCTGCCGGCCTTCGTGGCGACGCTTTGCATCTGCATCGTGTTCTTGCCTGTCGCGTTCATCAGCGGAGCGGCGCGCTCGCTCTTCGTTCCGATGGCGCTGGCCGTCGTGTTCGCGATGATGATGTCGTACCTTCTGTCGCGAACCTTGGTGCCCACGCTCGTGCGCCTGATGCTTCGCAAAGAAGCAGCGGTGCATGCCGGTGAACTCCAGCACCAGCCCGGGTTGTTCGGCCGGGTGCACGCGTCGTTCAACCGGGGTTTCGACCGCCTCCGGACGTTTTATGGCGGGTGGCTCGCCTGGGCGCTCGCGAGCCGGCGCACGGTGGTCATCGGCTTCTCGCTGTTCGTCGCCGGCTCGTTGGCCTTGTTTCCGCTGATCGGACGCGACTTTTTTCCGTCGGTCGATGCCGGGCTCATCAAATTGCATGTCCGCGCGCCACCAGGCACCCGGATCGAAGAATCCGAGAAGCGCTTCGCGGAAATCACGCGGACGATTCGCGAGGTCATCCCCGAACGCGAGATCCGCACGGTGATCGACAACATCGGCACGCCCTACAGCGGCATCAACCTCTCGTTGAGCGAGGGCACCTCGATCTCCACCGCCGACGGACAGATCCTGATCGCGCTGAACCGGGACCACGCCCCCACCCCAGGGTACGTCGACCAGCTGCGCACCGTGCTCCGCGAGCGACACCCGGACACGACGTTCTTCTTTCTGGCCCCGGACATCGCGACGCAGGTGCTGAACTTCGGGCTCGCGGCTCCGATTGGCGTACAGTTCGCAGGTCCCTTGAAGAACCAAGCCGCCAATCTCGCTCTCGCCGAGACGTTCGCCGCAGAGCTCTCCCGCGTACCGGGGGCGGTGGACGTGCACCTGGCGCAAGTCCCCAACGTCCCGCAGCTGCGCGTCAACGTGGACCGCACGATGGCACGAGAAGCCGGGCTCACCCAGCGAGACGTGGCCAACGATCTGCTCGTGTCGTTGTCCTCCAGCTCCGTGGTGACGCCGAGCTACTGGCTGGACCAGAAGCGGGGCGTCCAGTACTTGGTCGCCGTTCAAACACCGCAGTACGCGGTAGACTCACTCGAGGCGCTGGGGGCCACGCCGCTGTCTGCAAACGACGGCATCCCCCAGTTCTTGTCGAATGTCGCCGGCATAGCGCGTAGCTCGGGCGCAGCGAACGTCACGCACTACAACATCGCTCGCACGTACGATGTGCACGCGAATGTCGCCGGCACCGATCTGGGATCAGTGGCCGACGCGGTGTACGCGCTGAAGCGGGCGATGGAACCCAAGCTCCCGCGGGGCACGACCATGACCGTCAAGGGTCAGGTCGAGAGCATGGAAACGTCCTTCCGCGGCCTGGGTTACGGCTTGGTCTTCGCGGTTCTGTTCGTGTATCTGCTGATGGTGGTGAATTTTCAATCATGGCTCGATCCGCTCGTCATCTTGATGGCGCTGCCGGGCGCGCTGGCCGGCATCGCCTGGATGCTATTTTTGACTGGGACGACGCTCAGCGTACCCGCGTTGATGGGTGCGATCATGTGCGTGGGCGTGGCCACCGCGAACAGCATCCTGGTGGTCACGTTCGCGAACGATCTGAGGAAGCTCGGTCGTTCGGCGCGGGACGCGGCGCTCGCTTCGGGTATGACCCGCCTCCGACCCGTGCTGATGACCGCTTCGGCCATGATCATCGGGATGTTGCCCATGTCGCTCGCGCTTGGTGAAGGTGGCGAGCAGAACGCTCCGCTCGGACGCGCCGTCGTCGGCGGTCTGTCGTTGGCGACCTTGACGACGCTCTTCTTCGTCCCGGTGATGTACACGCTGCTGCGCCCGAAGGCCCCCGCCAGCGACCCGGAGCTCGACGCACTATGACAGACGACCCCAACGGGCTTGGATTCGACTTGCCCGAGGCCAAGCGGCTCTCGACGAAACGTGCCCTGGCGATCGCCGCCGGCCTGGTCGTGCTCATCGGTGGCGCCGGCCTCGCCGGCCTGCTCCCGAAGCTCACCGCCAAGGCGGCGCTGGCGGAAAACCTCCAGGCCCTCGAAAGCTCAGCGCCCCGAGTGGAGGTGGTCACGCCGAAAACGGGCACGAACTCGCGTCCGCTGAAGCTTCCTGGCAGCGTGCGCCCGCGCGAAGAAACCGTCGTCTATCCACGGGCGAACGGCTACGTGCGCGCTTGGAAGGTGGATATCGGCGACAAGGTCGCGGAGGGCGACCTGCTCGCTGAAATCGACACGCCCGAGCTGGATCAAGAACTGGAAGAAGCCCGCGCAGAGCTCGAGAAGTCGAAGGCGAGCTTGGCGCAGGCAGAGGTGAGCCTGAACTATGCTGGCGTGAACCTCCGGCGCTCCGAAGGCCTGGTGGCGGAAGGCATCGCCCCGGCGCAAGAGCTCGACGATCGCCGCGCGCAGAGCCAGCTCGGCGAAGCCAATGTCAACGTGAGCAAAGCCGCGGTGAGCGCCAGCCAGGCCAAGTTGCGCCAGCTGGGGCAACTCAAGTCCTACGCCAGAATCACGGCTCCCTTCGCGGGCACCGTGAGCTCGCGCTCGGTCGAACGAGGCTCGTTGGTATCCCCCTCGACGCCGCTCTTCAAGATCGCTGCGACGGACACGTTGCGCGTCTTCGTGAGCGTGCCGCAGAACCTGGCGCCCTACGTGGTGAAGGATACGAAAGCCAAGGTCCGGATCCGTGAGTTTCCCGGGCGAACGTTCGACGCCGTCGTCGCCCGCACTTCGGGCACGCTCGACCCGGCGAGCCGCACGCTGAATACCGAGGTACACGTACCCAACGACAAGAACGAGCTTTTGGCTGGTATGTACGCCGAAGTCGAACTGGACGTGGGCACCACGCGCCGTTCCATCGAAATCCCGCCGACCGCCTTGATGAACGACGCTGCGGGGCTGCGCGTTGCCGTGGTCGATGGCGACGACACGATCCGCTTCCGCCCCATCACCATCGAGCGCGACGCGGGCTCCAGCATCGTCGTCGCGAGCGGGCTAGACGGCAGCGAACGCGTCGTGCGCGTCGCGAGCGCCTCCCTCCGCGACGGTCAGAAAGTAGCGCCTGCGCGCTGACGACAGCTGTCAGCCAGGTGTTTTGGGCGTGAGCTTGAGCAAATCGCCTTCATCGGTGAGCAGGTACACGGCTCCTTCAGGACCCTCGACGACTTCTCGCATCCGATCGCCGCGATCGGTGAGGAGGCGTTCTTCGCCCACGACCCGATCGCTCTCGAGCTCGAGTCGGATCAACGCCTGGCTCGAGAGCCCTGCGATCAGGAAGCTTCCTTTCCATTCACGAAACAGATCACCGGAATAGATGCTCAGCGCGCCCGGTGAAATCACCGGGTCCCAGTAGTAGACGGGCTGCTCGAGACCGGGCGCCTGGGATTTCTCGTGGATCGGCTCGCCAGAGTATTCCTCACCGTATCCGATGGTCGGCCATCCGTAGTCCTTGCCGCGCTCGACCAGGTTCAGCTCGTCGCCGCCGCGCGGGCCCATTTCGGCGATCCACAAACGATTCTTTGCATCGAGATCGGCGCCGAGCACGTTCCGGTGTCCGAGGCTCCAGATCTCTGGGCGGGCGCCTGGGCGATCGACGAAGGGGTTGTCCTTGGGTGGGGCGCCGTCCGGGTGGATGCGAACGATCTTGCCGAAGTGGCTGGCCAGATCGCGCGCCTGCTTGCGTCCCTCCACGATCGAACGTTCGCCCAGCGTCACGAAGAGCAGGCCATCGGGGCCGAAGACGAGGCGCCCGCCGGCGTGTTTACTGGAGTCGAGCGTGGGCTGCATGCGAAACACCACACGCAGCTGATCGAGCTTGGGAGGGTTGCCCTCGCTGAAGCGGGCGCGCGCGACGGCGAGCCCGTTGCCGTCCTTCCGCGGTTCGTAGTAGCTCAAATACAGTAGCTTCGTCTGGGCAAAGTTCGGATCGATCTCGACATCGAGGAGCCCGCCTTGGTCCGCGCCGTCGACTTTCGGTACGCCCCGTGCTGGCTCCGATTTGGTGCCGTTCGCTTCCACGACACGCAGCGTTCCTTCATGCTTTTCGGTCACCAGCATCCGGCGGTCCGGCAGGAACGCGATCGCCCATGGCTCCTCCAAGTCTTGGGCGATCGTCGTGACTTGAATCGCAGTTTTGGTCCGCAACGCCGGAGCCCGCGTTTGCCCCGGGAACGCCGGCTTGAACTCGGGCACGTTCGGAGGAGCGGTTTCGACGGGTCTACCCGGCTCACCGCCCACACGCGGCCTCGTTTCCTGACCTTCGCCCTCCGCCGGCAGTACCTTGGCCCCCGGCACGCCCTGAGTGGCTCGTTCGTGCTTGGGGGTCGATGTCTTGTCACAAGCGGCGAGCGAAAGACTCAATGCGCACACCCAGTACCCATAGCGCTTCATGGGCCTCCGCAATGCATCGCTCGTTCCAGAGGCTCAGGGCTCGGCTTCGGTACGTTGCTTGCTAAGCAACTCCACGGAAAAAGCACTACGTCACGAAGCGCGACATCGATCATGAACCACGGAGGCAGCGCTACCCCTCTGCCTCAGACGCGCAATCTGCCACACCTCAGCCCGGGCGCTGTCCTCGCGCTGAATTTCGAAAAGGAGCCTCACATGGAATGGGAAAAACCCAGCATCTCCGTGATCGACATGAACGCCGAGGTGGGCTCGTACCAGCCCGACTTCGACGACGTACCCGTGCGGGGCATCAGCGCGGGTCCCGAAAGTTCCGACACCGAGCCAACGCCCGTTTCGCCAGCGAAGTCCCCGGCGGAGTAGCCACGATGCTGGTGCGTGTGCTGGGGTCAGCGGCCGGTGGCGGCTTTCCGCAATGGAACTGCGCCTGCAGCAATTGCTCGGCCGTGCGCGCAGGCGATCCTGCTTTCGAAGCGCGAACTCAGGACTCGCTCGCCATTAGCCGCGACGGCAAACGTTGGATCCTGCTGAACGCGTCCCCGGACATCGCTCGCCAGATCGAGGCGACGCCAGCCCTGCTGCCCCGGCGCGGCCGGGAGACACCGATCGCAGCGATCGCACTGACCAACGGGGACCTCGATCACTGCCTGGGTCTCCTGAACCTGCGCGAATCCCAGCCGCTCGCGATCTACGCCACGCCCGCCGTGCTGGAAGGACTGTGTGGGCACAACGCTTTCCTGAGAACCCTGGAGCGTCATGGGGACCATACCAGCTTGCGCGAGCTGGGCGCGGCTCCGGTGGCCCTCGAAGATCCAGCCAAGAAGCCGCTCGGGTTCACGCTGCAGGCGGTGCCGGTGCCCGGTCAGCTACCCATCCACCTGCGAGGCCTACGCGAACCTGCGGCGACCGACAACGTCGCGCTCGTGGTGCGTGACCAGGAACGAGACCGGACGCTGCTGTACGTGCCGGGCATCGCACGGGCCTTCGAGGGGCTGCGCGCGCTGCTCGACGGCGCCGACTGCGCCTTCTTCGACGGCACGTTCTGGAGCGATCACGAGCTTTCGGAACGAGGAGTGGGAAAGGCGCGGGCGCGCGACATGGCGCACTGGCCACTCGCAGGAGAGGACGGCAGCCTGGCGCTACTGAGCGCGCATCGCAAGCGGCGCATCTTCTTGACTCACGTGAACAACACGAACCCCATCCTGCGCCAGGGCTCGCCGGAACGAGCAGCCGTCGAAGGCGCCGGCATCGCGGTGGCCCACGACGGCCTGGAGCTGAGCTTGTGAAACCCCGACTGCCGCCGGCGGACTTCGAGGCGTGGCTGCGGCGCGAGGGGGTTTGGCGCTACCACGATCGGCACCCGTTCCATGTCAGGATGCATGCGGGTGAGCTCAGCCGTGGGCAGCTCCAGCGCTGGGTGGCGAACCGCTACTACTACCAGACTCGCATCCCAATAAAAGATGCATTGATCGTGAGCAAATCCGAGGATCCCGCGTTTCGCCGCGCCTGGATCCGACGCATCCATGATCACGACGGCGACCAGCCTGGCGAAGGCGGGCTCGAGCTTTGGCAAAGGCTCGGCGAGGCTGTCGGCGTTTCGCGCGCGGAGCTCACCTCGTTTCGTCAGGTCCTGCCCGCGGCTCGCACCGCGTGTGATGCGTACGTCCACTTCGTTTCGGGCGCGTCGCTCCTCGAAGCCGTCGCGGCGTCACTCACCGAGACCTTTGCGCCAGCGCTCATGGAGCGTCGAATCAGCGCGTGGATTCAGCACTACTCGTGGGTGCCGTCCGAGGCGCTCGCATACTTTCGCACCCGTGTCACGCGCGCGAAGCAGGACGGGAACGAAGCTCTTGCCTTCGTGTTGGCCAACGCTGCGACCTTCGACGCTCAAGAGCGCGCCGTCGCCGCGCTGGTCCGGAAGACCGAGATCCTCTGGGCGCTCTTGGATGCGGTGGCAGCCGCCGGGCCCAGCTGCGCCGCAAGCGTCGTGAGGCTGCATCCGCGGTCGCGCTTGAAGTTCGACCGCGTGCGCTCGACTTGGATGCTGATGTACCCGGAGGGAGGCATGGCCCTCAACCGCACGGCGTTCGAGATCGCGACCCTGTGCCAGCAACCGGTCACTCATTCAGAACTACTCACGGCGCTGTCCGCGCGTTATCCCACCACCCAGCCAAGCGCGCTCGAACGAGACACGAACGAGTTGTTGCTCGCGCTGGAAGCCGGCGGCCTGCTCGAGCGTAGCCGCGGCACGACGGGGCTGGGCTCGTGACCAGCGAACTCCGGCCCTACACGTTGATCGCCGAGCTGACGCACGCGTGTCCGCTGTCGTGCAGCTATTGCTCGAACCCGACCTCCCGCTCCCAGGGCCCGGCGCTCTCGACCGAAACCTGGCGCCGGGTGCTCGAAGAGGCCGCAGATCTCGGGGTGCTACAGGTGCACCTGACGGGCGGCGAACCGCTGCTCCGCAAAGATCTCGAAGAGCTCGTCGCTCGCGCTCGCGCGCTGGACTTGTTCGTGGTGCTGATCACGAGTGGTGTACCCCTCGATCGGGAGCGACTCGGCCGATTGAAGCAGGCGGGCCTGGATGCACTGCAGCTCTCGTTCCAGGACGTCGTGCCGGAGGCCGCGGCGCAGGTCTGCGGGAAGGACGTGTTCCAGGCGAAGCGCCGAGTGGCCGAATGGACGGTAGCACTCGGCATTCCACTGACCGTCAACGTCGTCCTGCACGCCGGCAACATCGACCGCGTTCCAGAGTTCCTCGCGCTTGGCCGCGAGCTCGGCGCGGACCGGCTGGAGCTCGCGAACACTCAGTATCTCGGCCATGCATTCCAGCAGCGCGAAGCCCTGCTGCCCAGCGCCTCGCAGATCCAGCGGGCCCGCGAGGTGGTCCGCGCAGCGCTGGCCCGCCATGAATCCGGGCTCGAAGTCGTGCTGGTACTGCCAGACTATCACGCCGGTCGCCCGCGAGCGTGCATGAGCGGCTGGGGCACACGCTACCTGGTCGTAGCGCCCGACGGCCTCGCCCTCCCCTGCCACGCGGCGACGTGCATCCCCCACCTGCACTTCGAAAACGTAGCATCGACCTCGTTGCACGAGATCTGGACCGAGTCGGAGGCGTTTCGGGCTTTCCGTGGCGAAGCGTGGATGCAGGAACCCTGCCGGAGCTGTGCGGACCGCAGCCATGACTTCGGTGGCTGCCGCTGTCAGGCGTACTTGCTCGCCGGCGACGCCCGCGCGGCAGATCCCGCCTGTGAGCTCTCGCCGGATCACGCCCGGGTCGTCGCGCTTCGCGCGCGTGCCGAGCAGCGCCTCCTCGAACTACGCCCGCCTCGAGGATGACGCGGTAGCTTGCGCCAGCCGCACGGATCTCCGTGCGCGGACGAGCCCCTGGCTCCAATAGCGTCCCACTTTGCGCCCAAGCGAGTCCTGAGGCAGTCTCAGGGACATGGTGCGCATGACCCTGCTCTTCGCGGTATCGATGGCCGTCGGTTGTGG
>JAICQQ010000404.1 GCA_025937785.1 Polyangiaceae bacterium | reverse complement strand
CGGCGACGAACGAGCGTTCCTGGGCAAGCTGTCGCACGACGACCTGGCGGCACTGTTGCACGATTGACAAGAAGCGAGGAGACCGGCGAGGGTCCCGCGAGCTCCGGTCAGGGCAGCGACGAGCCGAGCTGCTTCAAGAACGAAACCGAGTCGGCGTACACGTCTTTGCGGGCGATCAGTCCGTCGCGAATCGGCAGCACATCCACGCCGTTCCATGCGAGCGTCTTGCCCGTGGGCGCGAACGTCCGCGTGCCCCGTGCGATGGGCTGTGCGTGTGTCGCCGTTGCGGTCCATTCTACTATCGCCACATTTTCCGCGAAGTACGCGCGTCGTGTGGTGAACCGGAGATCGGCAAAGCTGGCGAACACCTGGTCAATCAGCTTTCGGAGCTCCGCCTTGCCCACGGCGGCGCCGCCGCTCGTGTGATTCTCAAAGCTTGCATCCTCCGTGTGTAGCGCGAGGATCGCGCTTACATCGTGCCGGTTCCACGCGTCGGTGTAGCGCTCGACGATCGTCTGGGTCGCCTGGCTCATCGCTTCGCGTAGTTGCTTGCCCCGAACCAGTCGACCACGATCACCGGTTCGTCACCGACGACCCAGGCGTCGTGACCGCTGGGCAGCGACGTGACGTCACCGGGGCCAGCGGTGAACTCCGTCCCGTCGTCCATCTTGATCGCGAGCTTTCCGCTCACGTGGTACTGAAAGTGCGGGGCTTCGCAGCTCGATGTCTTGGCGATGGGCTTGACGTCATTCGACCAGCGCCAGCCCGGCTGGAGCACGAGGCGGCCGACCTCGCCGTTGCCGAGCTTGATGACTTCCATGCGCCCGCGCGGAAACTCCCGGATCTCGTCGGGCTTCGAGAACATCTTGTGCTCGGTCGTCTGGTGATCGTGTTGGTTCATGGGACCTCCTGTCCTGGAGGCGTGACGATCCGCTGGAACATTGTTCCGAAGGCCGCGGTCGTGCCGGTAAATGTAATGAAAACAATGTCTTGGGCCCGCGGTTCCGAGATCGGGTAACCTCGCCAAGTGCTTTTCCTGGGTCGGACACCAGAGCTCGGCTGGCTAGCGCAGGCCGGCGCCGCGGCGAACGACGGACGTGGGAGGATCTGTTTGGTGGTAGGCGAGCCAGGCATCGGCAAGACCCGCCTTGCTGAAGAGTTCGCCGCCCTGGCGCGACAGCGGGGACTCACCGTGGCTTGGGGTCGGGCTTGGGAGACCGGCGGCGCACCTCCGTTTCATCCTTGGCTCGAGGTGCTCGAAGAGCTCGGAGGCCAGGCCGCGGGTGCGCCCGCTCTGGACGAAGGCCGGCCGGCTCGCGGCGAAGGTACCGCTACGGACGCCGCACACGAGCGTTTCGCCTGCTTCGAACGGGTGACGCGCTTTTTGCGCGAGAGCTCTCGAACCAAGCCGTTGCTGCTAGTCTTCGATGATCTTCATGCTGCCGACCTGCCCTCGCTGGAGCTGTTGCATTTCGTCGCGCGGGCCCTGCATGCGCGACGCATCCTCGTCCTCGGTACGCTGCGCGACGTCGAGTCTCAGCGTGCTCCCTGCGCCGAGCTGCTGGCGCGGGTAGGTCGCGAGGCGAGCATCGTCACGCTCGGTGCGCTCGGGCCCGAGGACGTTGCCAAGCTCGTCGAGGCCCACACCGGTCGAGCAGACCCGCGTTTGACGGCGGAACTCGTAGCCACTACGCACGGCAACCCGCTCTTCGTCGCCGAGGCGCTCCGGATGTTGGGCCAGGGTGGTGCGCTGGCGCCCTCCGGTGTCTTCGCGATCGTCGCCTCCCGCATCCAGGGGCTTGACCGAGAAACGTTGGAACTGCTGGACCTGGCGAGCGTCTTCGGTCGCTAGATCATGCCGGCAGCGCTCGCGCGAGCCACGGGTGTTCCGCTGCCCGAAGTGGTGCGCCGGCTGGGTGAGCTGTGCTCGCGCGGCGTGCTCCGCCCTTCAGACGCAGGCTCGTACCTGTTTTCGCACGCGCTGGTGCGCGACGTATTCTACGAGCGCATCACGCCCGATCGCCGGCGTGAGCTGCATCGCTCCATCGCCACGACGGTGAACGTCGACGGTCAACGGCACGCTGCGCTCGCCGCGCACCACATGCTGCTCGCCGTCCCGCTCGTGAGCGCGGCTGACGTCATCCGAGCAGCGATCGCCGCGGCGGAGGCCGCCCGCGCGCGCCTGGCGCCGGAGGACGCAGTGGCGATCCTCGAGAAAGCCGCGAGCGCCGTGGAGGAGTTCGACGCCCCGGAGGCCGACCAGATCGAGCTCTTGCTGGCGCTCGGCTGGGCCGCGACCGAGGTGGGGACGCTGGCGCGAGGGCGCCAGGTGTTCCGCGAGGCAAGCCGGCGGGCAGCGACGCTGGGGCACGCTGGGCTCGTCGCGCGGGCCGCGCTGGGCCAGGGTGCCGAGCTGGTGTTCGGCGAGGTGCGTGACGAGCTGTGCGCCACGCTGCGGAGTGCGCTCGCGGGTTTGTCCGAACCTGCCGAGCTTCGCGCGCGCCTGCTGGCCCGCATGGCGGCCGCGCTACAACCCAGCACTACCCCCGACGAGCCCATCGCGCTGGCTCGCCAGGCGCTCGAGATGGCGAAAGACCTGGTCGACCCGCGCGTTCGCGCCGAAATCGCGCTGGCGGCGGGGTCGGCGCTGATGGACTTTGCAGCGCCGGCCGAACGCATTCCCGTCGCCGACGAGCTGGTGCAAACCGCACGCGCGCTCGGCGATGCCATCCTCGAGCTGCGAGGCCTGACGCGGCTTGCGACGGACTGGCTCGAAGTGGGCGATTTCGCCCGGGCCGAAGCTCTGATCGATGCCCGAGCCGAACTCGCAGGGCGTATCGGGCACCCTCGCTACCTCTGGCAGACCCCGCTCTTGCGTTCGATGCTCGCCATGCCGAAAGGTGACTTCGGCCGTTGCGATGAGGCCATCGAGGAAGCGACCGCGATCGGGCAGGAAGGTTTCGACGTCAACGCCGCGCACGTCGTCGCCGTGCATCGGTTCTGGATGCTGCTCGTGCGCGGAGACGGCGAGGGGCTTCGCGCTCACGTACCGGCGATGCTGCACGCCATGTGCAGGATGCCCGATCCGGCGCAGCACCACGCGCTCGTCCACGCCGTGGTTCACGCTCGCTCGGGCGACGCCGTGCGCGCACGCACGCAACTCTCCGCGATCGGTGACGGGGCGAGGATGCTGGCGCCGATGATGCGGGCGACCATCGCGGACGCCGCGCTCTTGGCCGACGACAGCGCCCGCTTCCCTGCGTTGCTGGCGGAGCTCGGACCTGCGCGCGGTCGCCACACCACCTGGGGTCCGTTTGGCTTCGTTTGCGGCCCACCCTTTGACGCCGTGCTGGGCTCGCTCGCCGCGCGCCTGGGCAGGCGTGACGAGGCACGGGCTGCCTTCGCAGCGGCCCTGGAGCTCAGCCGGCGCTCGGGGGCCAGGGCCAGCGAGGCCTGGGTGTTGCTGGCTCAAGGCGAGGCGCTCCGCTGTTGGTCGATGCCGGCAACGGCGGACTTCTCGGCAGCGGCCCGTCTCGCCCGCGAGCTCGGGATAGCCGCGATTCTCGAGCGTGTCGAGGGGGGCACGGGCTCCGCGCGCGAGGCGCCTCTACCCTCTGGGCCATGCCCCGACGCCGTGAGTGCATCGCGCACCGCCGCGGACGCGCCCGCGCAGCTCCAGTTCTCGCTACGTCCCCAGGGCAAGCACGTCGTGGTCTTTTGCAACGGCAGGACCACGCGCTTGCGCTTGGTACGGGGTTTGCCGATGCTCGCGCGCCTCGTCGACCACCCGGGCCGCGAGTTCCACGTGCTCGATCTCGCTGCGGAGCCGGACGACGAGAGCGCCGTCGCGGATCGGGGCGACGCAGGGGAGACCCTCGACGCAAAAGCAAGAGAGGCGTACCAGCGGCGCATCCTGGAGTTGCGCACGGAGCTCGACGAAGCGGAAGGTTTCGCCGACGTCTTTCGAGCCGATCGCGCGCGGCGCGAACTCGACCTGCTGGTCCAGCAGCTTTCCAGCGCCATAGGGCTCGGCGGTCGAGCACGACGAGTCGGTTCTGCCGCCGAACGCGCCAGGATCGTGGTCCAGCGCCGGGTGCGAGAGGCCATCAAGAAGGTGGCGGAGCACGAGCCCGAGCTCGGCAGGCACCTCGACTGGGCGGTCCGCACCGGCACCTTCTGCGCGTACGAACCGCTGGGCCGCAAAACGGCTGTCTAATCGCAGGTTCGCCTAAGCAGTGTGCGGCGCGGCATCGGCGGTCGCGATCTCCCGCTGAGACAGGCTCGGGCGTGCCTCGGCCGACAGGGCGCTCCATCCGTGCTATTGGCCTGGCCTCCCAGCGGAAGCTCGTGTCCGTGGGCCTTCGAGGAAAT
>JAICQQ010000262.1 GCA_025937785.1 Polyangiaceae bacterium | reverse complement strand
CGAACGCGTGGGCGCCTTCATGCGCAAGGTCGAGGAGTTGTACCCGCACCACTACGCGATGGCTCTCTTGATGCTCGTTACGGGGCTAAGACCATCGAGCATTCGCCCGCTCCGACGAAAGGGCCCACATCGCGACTACTGCGCCGATTCGGGCACGCTCTTGGTGCGACGCTCGCAAGTTCTTGGTACGCCGATGGAGTACACGAAGACAAATCGAGACCAGACCATCGCCCTCCCCAAGAGTCTTCGGGCGGTCTTAGACGAACACATCAGGAGCCTCGACGAAGCCCAGGGTCCAATGGCAGAGTCAGACTTGCTCTTCCCCGGTGAACACGGCGGCTACCGAGCAAGGTCAGTTCTCGACCGACCGCTGCAAAGAGTGGCCAAGGCCGTTGGCATTCCATTCAGGGTCACGCCAAAGGCATTCAGGCGAACGTTTAAAAACTTCTCGCGACGGAACAAAGTGAGCCGAGTCGTCGAGCGATCAGTCAGCGGCCACCTCACCGAGGAGATGGACCACGTTTACGGTTTCGCTTTTGTGGATGAGCAGCGTGAGGTCCTGGAAGGCATTCTCGAAGAGGCCGGGGTGGGCTCACGAATTGCGCGGCCTTGCGAGCCAGGTACTGAGAGTTGCACTGACGCGGGGGCCGAACGCTGTGCCGGGCAGAAGTGTGTGATGGCGGTGTGTGATCAGCCGGCGTTGGCGTGCTCGCTCGGTGACGGAGCAGGCCTCAGGGCGCGCACTCACGGGAGCACGGGTGGCTCGCAAGCACGCGCTATTGAAGAACAAAAGCAAGAAGCCCGAGGCGCGTGACCTCGGGCTCTACTTTGTGGGCGCAGTAGGATTTGAACCTACGACTTCAACCGTGTGAAGATTGCACTCTACCACTGAGTTATGCGCCCGAAAGGGAGGATGCGGATAGCACACTCTGGGAACGGTGGGCAGCTTTGGTAGTGGGGGGTGCCGATTTTGTGGGGGTGGGTGTTCGGGGGGCGGGCGTCGGTTGCTCGCGTGGGGCGCGTTAAGACGGAGAAAGCGGCGTGGCCCGTGGGCCGAAGTAGTGGGATTTGGAGGCTTGGGGGCTGAGGAGTGATATTACGCCTGCCGCATGAGTGACTCGAACGACGGATCGAGCGAGGTGCCCCCGGAGTCGCCCAACCTCGACGTGGACAACAGCGGGCTGCGAGAACGACAAGCTGGGCCGTCTGCGGCGGAAGCTGTTGCCGCGAAGCCAGCCGCGAAGCCAGCCGCGGGAGGCGCGCTGCCGCCAGTGCCCGGCGGGATCATGGAACGCGCCGCGGCCCAGCCGACGGCTGGGGTGGGGACGAGCCTGGTGCCGAGCACGGAGCCTTCCGCGGAGCTAGCTGCTCGCGCTGAGGCGCTGGCGCCAATGAGTGACGCTCGGACGGAAGCGACGGCTCCGGCGGAAGCGACGGCTCCGGCGGGAGCGACGGCGGCAGAGGATGCACCCGCTTCGGTGGCTCCGGCAACACTCGGGCAGGTGCGGTCTTCAGCCGCGCCAGATCCGGTGGAGTACCCGGAGTCGCAGCCTTCGGTGTTGCAAGTGTTGGCGCCACACCTGACGGAAGAGCAGGTGGCGGCACGGCGCAAGGACAAGCTGCGCGGGCTGGTGATCATCGGGGTCACGTTCGTCGCTTGCATTTTGCTGTCGGTGTGGGGGAAGGCGAAGGCCGAGCCGGAGGAAAGTCTGCCGCCGCGGCCGCCGACGACGGAGGGGCTCGCGGGCTGGCCCGACAAGGTCGATCCGTTTGCGGCGCTTTCGCTGGCGCGCAGTATCAGTCAGCGCGACTTGCTGCGGGGTATCGTGGCGGAGCACGTGCGTGCGGACGGTACGGTGGACTTCAAGAAGGGCGCGGGCACGGTGCGCTACTCGTTCCAAAGCGAACCGGGGCATGGGCCCCAGCCGCCGCGCGATCCAGGCAAGGTGCCGCCGCGGTCGTACTGCGGTAAGCAGAGCGTGCACATTCGGCGTCATGGCATCGTGGCGGATCCGGATGTGCCGGCGTTCCCGTGTCAGACGAAGCCGCGCGACTCGCTGCCCGATCCGGAGTGCACGACGAAGCAGTTGTGGGACCATGCCCGCGCGCGAGGGGTGAGCGACGCCAAGCCAGCGCGGATCGAGTACTTTACGGCCCGCGATGGCGCCGCTTACCGCTTCACGGTGCCGGGTACGCAGCATCGGATCGTCGTCGGTAGCGACTGCAAGACGGAGATCAAGGGTCGCGACGCTCACGGCGGTGTGCCCTGAGCGATTGCTGAGCCTTAGTAGTGGCGCGCTAGACAGGGTCGAGGCCGGCGGCTTGGCGCACGCGGCGCCAGAGTTCGTCGCGCCCGATCTGATCTTTGGCGGAGAAGCCGATGATGCGAAGCTTCGAGTCCTTGGCGAGCTTGCCGAGCGCGAGCTTGCGTTGGGATGCGGGCAGCTTGTCGAGCTTGGTGGCGACGACGACGACGTCGAGGGGGCGGCGCGAGACTTTCGCAGGGCCGTGAAGCAGCTCGAGCAGCTGGTACTCTTCGTCTTCGAGGCCGCGACGGACATCGACCAGCAGCGCGACGCCGCTCAGGGTGGGGCGGCCGAGTAGGTAGCTTTCGATGAGCGTGCCCCACGCGCGCAGCTCGGTCTTCGAGCGCTTGGCGTAGCCATATCCCGGGAGATCGACGAGCACGAGCGCCGAGTCGTCTTGGTTGTGCACGTCGAGGAAGTTCACCTGACGCGTGCAGCCCGGAGTCGAGCTCGTGCGCATCAGGCTCTTGCGTTGGAGCAGACAGTTCAAGAGGCTGCTCTTGCCTACATTGGAGCGCCCGGCGAACGCGACCTCGGCCACGGTGGGCGGGGGGAACTGATTGGCGGCCGTGGCCCCCGCTTTGAACTCGGCGGAGACGATGCGCGGCAGGTCGCGGGCAGGGGAGCCTGGGGCTGCGGGAGCTGCGGGAGCTGCGGGCGTTGCGGGGGCGGTCACGTCGCGAGTCTTACGCTGCCGGGCGGCGCCGCGCCAGGCGGCGGAGCAGGGGGCCGCCGATGGCGGAGAGTTCTTCGCTCTTGAGCAGCTTGGCGGTGACGAGGAACGTGGCTCCGAAGATGCTCGCGCCGACGACTCCCGGTAGCATGCGGGCGAGCCAGTGCCCGCCTTCGCCCGCTTGCAGGGCACGCGCGGCGAAGAGGCCCGTGGCGCCCGCGGCGGCGGCGGCGAGCAGGCTCTTTGCGGCAGAGCCGAGGATGTCGCGCGTGTGCAGGTGGTCGAGGCGGCTTTTCAAGAGCACCCAGAGCAGGATCATCTGCGCGCCGCTGGCGCCGGCGACCGCGAGGCTGATCCCGACGTGGCCGAGGCTGCCCTTGAAGAGCAAGGCGAGCACGACGAAGCAGCAGAAATCGCAAGCGGCAACGATGACCGGGGTGCGGGTGTCGCCGAGCGCGAAGTACACCGCGACCAGCTGGCGCGTGCAGGCGACCATCCAGATGCCGAGTCCCTGTGCCATGAGCGCGTTGGCGGTTTCGCGGGCGGCGACCGCGTCGAACTCTCCGCGCTGCAAAATGAGCACGACCAGGGGCTCGGCCAGCGCCACGAACAGCGCGGTCGCGCCCAGCCCGACGAAGAGCGCGAGGCGCAGACCATAGGCGAAGGTCTTCGAGAGCTCGAGCATGTCTTTGCGCGCGGCGAGCAACGACAAGCTGGGCAGCATGGCGCTTTGCAATGCCATCACGAAGATGCCTTGTGGGAAATCGCACAGGCGCAGCGCCCACGCAAAGTAGCTCTGCGCGCCGACGCCGAGCTCGGAGAGGAAGCGGCGCGCGACCACGACGTCGATGTAATACACGCCGATGCCGAACAGGGTGGGTCCCATGCGCCGCAGCGCTTCGCGCACACCAGGGTTGGCGAAGTCGAAGCTGGGCCGGCCGAAGTACCCGATCGCTCTCAGGCTGGGCCACTGAGCGATCACCTGCAGCGCGCCCCCTACGAGCGCCCCGAAGGCCATCGCCAGCACCTGGTCGTAGCCCCGCGCGCCGAGCCAGCCCGGCAAGAGCAAGGCGAAGGCGATGAACGCGACGTTGAGCAGCGCGGGCGCAAACGACGTGACCACGAAGCGCCGGTGCGTGTTGAGCGCCGCCACACCGAGCGCGGCGGTGCCCATGAAAAAGATGTAGGGGAAGACCCAGCGCGTGAGCTCGACGGTGCGCTCGAATTGACCCGGCTGATCGCGAAATCCGCTGGCGAAGAGATCGACCAGCTCGGGAGCGAACACCACTCCGAGGGCGCTCACGGCGAGTAGGATCACGAGCGAGAGGCCGCGCATCGCCCCGTAGAAGCGCTGCGCGGCGGCGTCACCGTCGCGCTCCTTGGTCTGCGCGAGAACGGGCAGAATCGCGTTCTGGACGGCGCCCTCGGCGAGCAGCTGCCGCAGCGCGTTCGGAATGGTGAACGCAACGAAGAAGGCGTCGGTAGCCGAGCGACTGAAGATGGCAGCCAGGGCGATGTCGCGACCCAAGCCCAAGATCCTGCTGGCTAGAGTGCCCGCGGCGACGACCCCGGCGCGCCCGGTGATCTTCTTACGTTCCTCGTCACCGGCCTTGGCGGCGTCACCGGCCTTGGCGGCGTCACCGGCCTTGGCGGAGAGCTCCGACGCGGAAGGCTCGGTGGGGGCGTCGCTCTTGGGGCTGTCAGGCCGATCCGGCGTACTGGGCACGGCTGGTGTTACCTTGGGAGGGCGGGTGCCGGCGAGTTTGTAGCGGGAGCCCCTGGCTCATTGGCCCCCTGGCCCAGCCCCGCGTGCGATCAGCCGCGTGCGATGCCCAGGTGTGCCGCGAGCGCTTGCTCGACGAGGAGCAAGGCGCCCTCGATGTCGGGGCTCTCGAGCACGCCGGAGGTGCCGCTGCTCGCCTGCGCGAAGCGCTCGCGCTCAGGTCCTTCGAGCTTGCGCGAGGCGCCGCCGCACGCGCGGCACACGAGCCCGCCCTTCTTCGGGTCCACGTAGGCGGCGCGTCCTTCCGCACACGCGCGCCCGCAGCGCACGCAGCTGTGGAGGTCGATGCCGATGCCGATGGCGCTCAAAAAGTAGAGCCCGAACTCAGCCAAGAATAAGCGCGGATCGCGCTGTTGCGCGGGCTGGTCCAGCTGATCGAGCAACTCGAGGATGCTCGCGTACACCAGCGGCTCGGGCTGCTGCTGTGGCGCGCTGGCGCGTACCCAACCCAGGGCTCGCCCCGCCGCTTCGAGGGTATCGAGGCGACTGACCAAATGGATGCGAGCGACTTCGATGCTAGCCTCGCGCAGGATCATGAGATCGCCAGTGGGCCGTTCCTCGAGCGCGAGCGTCAGGGTGTGCATCGGCTCGAGCACACCGCCGAAACGTTTCTGACTGCGACGCGCTCCGCGCGCCAACGCCGAGACGCGGCCGTGCTGGCGGGTGAACAGCGTCACGACCCAATCGCTCTCGCGGTAGTCGACCTTGCCGAGGAGCAGACCGGTGTCGGGGGAGGAGGGCATCGTCGGGTTTTGGACCCTGCGCGCCCGTGCCGCTCAGGTGACGCGCAGCGACGGGATCGCGGTGACGGGGTACGACAGCTCTTGTGGCATGTCGTCACCGCGAGGCTTGAGCACGATGCTGAGCGCCAAGGTGAACAGGATCAAAAGTAGCACGAAGGCGATCGCCACTCCAAACCGCTGACCGCGCGCGGGTTTCGACGCGGTTGACAGCGGCAATGGCGTCACCCACGCAACGCGACGGCTCGCGGTGTACCGCGCCAGCACCTCTTCTTGCGGCACGCCCACGGCACGCGCGTACGACTTGAGGAAGCCACGCACGAACACCTCGCCGGGCAGCTCGTCGAACTGATCGTTCTCGATCCGCTCGACGCTAGACACAGGCACGCGTGTCGATCGCGAGACCTCTTCGCGGCTCATGCCCTTGGCTTCGCGCTGCTCGCGCAGGTATCTTCCGACGGATGTCATGTGGGCGAGCCCCGAAGCCTACTTGAGTTTTCGCGTCATGGAGAGGCAATCTTTGCCCGTTTGCGAGGACTTCTTCAGGGCGATGCACTGGTCGAGATCGTCGCGCGCGTCGTCGAGGTGACCCAGCTTGGTGTGGACGCGAGCCCGAGCGAAGTACGCTTCTTGGAGTGACTGGCAGCCCGGGTCCTCCGTGGCGAGGGCGCGGTCCAATGCCGCCAGCGCCTGGGCCGGCTGTCCCCGCCGTTCGTGAGCAAGGCCGAGTCGGAAGTTGCCTACACAGAACATCGGTTGAGCGGCGACGGCTCGACTTAGCGCGTCAATCGCGGCGTCGAGGTTGCCCTTCTCGAGGTAGGCCCAACCCAGATTTCCCCAAGCATTTTCAGGGGTCTGATACAGGATGTCCCCCGTCAGCGGCCGCAAGACGGCGATCGCATCGTCGTACTTCTTCCTGTGGATCAACACCACGCCTAGCGTGTTGACGGCTTCGCGGTAGTCGCGCTTCACCTCCACCGCCTGCCGCGCGTGCCGCTCTGCTTCTTCCAGGCGGCAGTCGTCGGGGGAGCGCCGGCACAGGTCGAGGTACAGCAGCGCTACCAAGTGCAACGCTTCCACGTTGTCGCGGTCGAGCTCGACCGCGTCGAGCGCATGGCCTAGCGCCTCGCGCGGTTGATTCCGTCGCAACCACAGGTCTTTGGCGATGTCCGTTTCGCTCTCGCTCATCCGCACCGGGTCGCCGCCGCTCGGTACGTTGGGATTGCCAGCACTGCAGGCAGCGATCCAAATGAGGAAAGCGGCCGCGCCGCCGCCGAGGAGTAGGCGGGCGCTGTGGAGGGATCGGGAGACACGCATGCGTCGTGCCAGCTGCGCGAAGACGTTTGCCCGCCACATGCGAACGCATGCACGCACGCGCTCGATCGGCTGGGGAGGTCGGATTACCCTATTGGCCTGCAATTCGTCAACGAAGTGCGCATACGTGAGTGCTTTCGAAGCGGCAGACGGCGCGGCAACTCGTCTCCTGAGCGTCGGACTGCCGGTTGCTGCACCATCGCCATCAACAACGGCGGCACGACGCAGTCCCCTGCCGCCAGTGTTCGAAGGCGAGCTCGATCGCCCCCCTGAGCGCCCCCCCTAGGAGCTACCGGCCTTGCGTTTGGCCGAGCTTCCTGCGAGCTGATCTTTTACCTCCAGCAAGGACACCAGCTCCGTCATCGCTTCAACATCGGGAATTTCCACACTTTCCTCGACGATGTGCAGGTAGCCGGCGTCGCGCAGCCGTTGCACCACCCGCTTCACGGCGTCCACGTCCAGACCGACGTGCGTCGACAGCTCCATGGGCGACAGCAACAGTTCGACCTTGCCTCCGGGGCGATCGAGCTGCGCCTGCTGCCCGAGCTTCATCAGGGCCACGACCACCTTCGACTCGGCGTCGCGCACCATCAGGATTTCGATCTGATCCTCAGCGCTTCGGAGGCGGCGGATCACCTGTTGCAGGACGCGGGCGCCAACCTCCGGCTGGCTGAACAGAACCTGCTGGAACGTGTCCTTGTCCAAGGCGACGGCGACCACCTCCTCGAGGGCCACTGCCGTCTGGTTGCGAGGCGCGCCGTTCATGAGCGCCGATTCGCCGAACAGGTCGCCGGGTCGGAGGATGCGCAGACCCCTCTCCGCGGCGCCCACCCGTTTGATGAGTCGCACGCGGCCCTGGTGCAGGACGAACGCTTCCTCCGCTTCATCACCGTCAGAAAAGATGACCTCCCCCGGAGAGAACTGGCGCCCGTGTCGATCGAGCAAGCGCTGTTGAAATTCAGGCGGAATGCTCGATTTCGTGTTCATGGCCACTGCCCTGACCCCGTGTCCTCTCCGGCCCGTCGAACGGTCAGTGCTGCGACCGTGAGGGGAAGTCCTGCGACTTGCGATCCACCCGCGCCCATTGCTGCAATGTACTCAAACGGGCTGGAGAGGTGAAGGTGGCAGGTTCGGTTTGATGGCGTCGGCGGCGCGAACGTAGGCGGGCAGTGCCGGATGCTCAGCCGGGTCGAGCCGCGCCGCCAAGTGACCCGCGGCGGCGGCGGAGGGCAGGTCGGTCAATTCGGATTGGAAGCCGTTCACCCAGCCCACGGCAGGGAGGCCGACACTTCGAAAGGATCCGCCGACCAGGTCCACCAGCGCCTTCTCGGCACCCGTTTGGCTGATGGTCCGTGGGCCGAACAGTTCAGTTCCAGCGCTGCTGAACAGTGCCACGAAATACTCATCACGCCGCGCGTCCAGCACAGCCAGCGTGGGGAGGTCGCTGGGTGGAGCGGCGAACGCCATGGCCAGGAGCGAACTCACCCCTACGACGGGGCGATCGAGTCCGAGGGCGACGCCTTGGGCAAGGGCTACTCCGATTCTGAGCCCGGTGAACGAGCCCGGGCCGACGCCGACGCCAATGCGATCGAGGCTGCTGGGTGACCACCCCGCGTCTGCCAGGAGCGCCTCGACCAGCGGTAGCATGCGCTCGCCGTGTCGGTTCAACTCGTGGTGAATGCGCAGGCTGACTACCTCGTCCGCCTCGACCAGCGCCACCGAACCCTGACGGCTCGACGTTTCTATTCCCAGGCAACGCACATCGGCTCTGTAGCAGGTATGCTGGTGGCTCGTGGCCACAATCGTTCCCCGCTTTGATTTTCGTATCGAGTACGCAGCGGCGGACGATATCGGCAGGAGCCGGCAACGGCACGAGGACGCGTATCTGGCGGCGCCCGAGGCGGGGTTGTTCGTGGTCGCGGACGGCATGGGCGGGCACCCCGCGGGAGACGTGGCCGCGCGCTTGGCCGCCGAAGAGGTGAAGCGCACTCTGAGCGACGCCGCTTCGGGCAACATCATCGATCGCTACGTGACTCGCCCCGATCTCTCGGCGCGGCGCAACGTATTCGCTCGCCTCAAGCGCGCGATCGAACGCGCCAACGAAGTCGTACGTGAGGCCGGCCACGAAAACCGCGAGTACCGGGGTATGGGCACCACCATCGACGTCGTGTGGCTGGCCCGCAACCACGCCTTCGTGGCTCACGCCGGCGACGGCCGCGTCTACATGGCCCGGCGCCGCGCCATGCTCCAGCTCACCCAAGATCACGGCAAGCTGGAGATGCTGAAAGCCAGCGGCGAGATCAGGCCAGCGAAGCAGAGCTATCGCAACGCACTCTTGAACGCGGTCGGCCTCGCCGACAGCGTCATCGTGGACACCCTCTTCGTCGACTTGCATCGGGGCGATCGGCTCCTGCTCTGCACCGACGGGGTGCACGGGCAGATCCGTTCCGAGGCACGCCTGGCGCAACTCGTGCGTGGGGGCACCGTGCAGAACGCCGTACAACTCACGATCGGCGAGGCGGGGCGCAAGGGCATGGACAACGCCACAGCGGTTCTCGTCGAAATCGGTGACCGCTTCGTGAAGCGGCCTCCCGTGGAACAAGGCCTGCTCGCCAAGGACATCGAGCGAGCCTGCCAAAGCGCCTTGCTCTACGATCTGCCGCCCGCGATCGCGCTCGCGGCGCTTTCAGCTGGCGTCGAGGTCGAGTTTCAGCCTGGAGCGACCATCCCTCGTGTCGTCGCCAACGATCTGGTCGGCTACATCGTGCTCGATGGCATCATCGACTGCGGTCCGCGCGCGGTCGGGCAGGGCGCCGTGCTGTTTCCCGAGTCTTTGGTGGCCGTGTGGGACGGCTCCGAGCTCCCCGTCACCCGCGAAGAGGCGCGCCTGCTCAGGGTGCGCGCCGACGACTTCGGCGAAGTCTGCTCCGATCCGAGCCTCGGCGCGGTCCTCTACCAACGCGTCGCCAGCATGCTCGCGCGCGCTGCCGTCGCAGCCCGCCGCGACAGCAATGCACCGATAGCGCCGCCCCCCGCCTCCGTCGCGCCACGTGACGACCCGGATCACCCACGGTTCGCGGGGGGCGAAGCCGCAGCAGGCCATACCGCAGCCGCAGCAGGCCAAACCGCAGCCGTAGCAGGCCAAGCCGCTGCAGCCGAAGAAGATTGAGCTCCCGACCGGCGATCAGTTGCTCGAGGGCGGTCGTGCGAACTCCTCGGCGAGCACCAT
The DNA here is from genome assembly GCA_025937785.1 of Polyangiaceae bacterium. Lineage (GTDB taxonomy): Bacteria > Myxococcota_A > Polyangia > Polyangiales > Polyangiaceae > JAICQQ01. The sequence continues at coordinate 806 of JAICQQ010000262.1, read as the reverse complement.
CGTGATGTTGCTCGTCGAGCGCTGGCGCAAGCGCTTCGCCTCCTGATACTCCGGATCTTCGTAGAGCCCGAGCGCAGCCTCTCGTGACGGGAAGCGAATGATGGCATGCATCGTACGCGCGCTACCCTCGACGACGAAGGCATTCATGTCCGAGGCGAGCACCTCGCCGCCATACTTTGGCAGCAGCGCCAGCACCTGCGGCGGATACTTCGAAAACCTTGCAGCATCGACGATGTCGTAGCTGCCGATGTAGTAGACAGGCTTTTCGGCTTCGTGTGCCACGGCCTCGATGTTGTTGCCGTCCGGATCCACCACATACGCTGCAAAGTAGTCGGCGGCGTAGTCGCGCCGTAGACCCGGCTTTCCATGGTTGGTACCACCGGCGCCGAGCGCTGCTTCGTAGAACGCCTCGACGCCCGCCCGGTCGGGACTCTCGAAGGCCAGGTGTGCCGAGGAACTCGGTGCCCCTTGGGAAAGCCACAAGCGGATCTTGCCAGGTGGTCCAAAGCCGACCGTTTTCGCTGCCTCGTCGAACCCCTGCGCTTCGTTCCCGAGCGGTCCGAGCGCCGCGCGGTAGAAGGCGAGGCTCCTCTGAAGATTTCGTACGGTGAGTGAGATGTGATCGAACATGACGTCCTCCTTCGTTGGAGAACTTAGGGCCCTGCGGCAGCGGAGACTTGGAGAATCTTGCGGCTACGTTCTTAGCCCCAATCCGACAATAATCGGAGGGGGTTGTGTGGGGCCCCTCGCGATCGCGGCCTGAGTTGTCATGTCGCGGTCGGTTTCTGGTCAGCAGAGACTGGGTT
>JAICQQ010000499.1 GCA_025937785.1 Polyangiaceae bacterium | reverse complement strand
TACGGCGCCGACGCTTACGATTCGCGCAACGGCGGCATGGTAAACGTCGACGCCCAGGGCATGGCGACCAGGGCCCTCACCGAAGAAATCATCGACAGCTACGTGACCTCGAACAGCGGCGTCACGCTCGGCGGCTTCATCTTCGAGTGGGCCGACGAGTGGTGGAAGGGCGGCAACCCCGCCACCCACGACACCGGCGGCACCGCGCCCGGCGGAGGCCCCCACCCGGATCAGACCTTCAACGAAGAATACTGGGGCATTGTCGACATCGATCGAGTGCCACGCCCGGCGTACGAAGAGCTCAAAGCCTTGTACGCGCCTTGAAGTGACGGGAACGTTTCAAGGCTGACCTCCCCGAACAGTCGAGGATACCCGGCGTTTCTCCGTGGTAGCGTCGCGGGCGATGACAGCGTCAGAGCCGGAGATCATCGTCCAGCACCGGGAGCACCTGTTCGATCTGCTGTCGGAAGCCGCCGAGATCGAGCACAACCTGATGTGCTGCTATCTGTACGCCGCGTTCAGCTTGAAGCGCGAATCCGACGGCATCACACCCGAGCAGGCGCGCATCCTCTCGGGCTGGAGGCGCTCGATCGTCGCGGTCGCGCTCGACGAGATGACGCACCTCGCGCTGGTCTCGAACCTGCTCACCGCCGTCGGCGCCGCGCCGCATTTCTTCCGCCCCAATTTTCCGGTCAGCCCTGGTTATCACCCCTCGGGTGTCGTGGTCGCGCTCGCGCCCTTCGACGGCCCCGTGCTCGACCATTTCATTTATCTGGAGCGCCCCGAAGGCGTCGACTTGCCGGACGGCGAGGGCTTCGAGCACTCGCACAGGTACGAGCGCAGCACGCGCAGCGATCGCCTGATGTCGAGTTCTCAGGACTACGCGACCGTCGGACACCTCTATCGCGGCATCCAAAAGGGCCTCGTGGATCTGAGCTCCCAGTACGGGGAACGCGGGTTGTTCGTCGGCAACCCCGCGCGCCAGATCGGCGCCGACATGTTGTCGTTGCCGGGGCTGTGTCGGGTGACGGATCTCGCGTCCGGCCTGGCAGCGATCGACACGATCGTGCAACAAGGCGAAGGCGCGCCGGGTCAGTCGGAGGCCTCGCACTTCAGCCGCTTCGTCGCTGTTCGCGACGAGTACCTCGCGCTCCGCGCACGCGACCCGAGCTTCGTTCCCGCGCGGCCCGCGGCGCAGAACCCCGTGATGCGCCGCCCCCTCGACGAGCGCGCGCGGGTCTGGGTGAACGAAGCCGAGACCGCCCGCGTGCTCGACCTCGCCAACGCGCTCTACAACTTCATGCTGCGCACGCTGTCCGAAGCCTTCGGCAGCGAGCGTCACTCCCAGAGCGAGCGCGGCGTGCTGCTCGACGCTTCCGTGGCGCTGATGGGCGCGCTGACTCCCATCTGTGAGCTCCTCACCACCCTGCCCGCCAATGCCGCCTACCCGGGCGTCACGGCCGGCATCTCCTTCGCCATGCACCGCGGCTCGCTCGCCCCGTGGAGCGCGTCCGGCGTCTGGCGCATGCTCTCCCAGCGTTGCTTCGACCTGTCGCGCGGCGCCTCGCGCCTGGCTCCCATGTCGCGC
>JAICQQ010000264.1 GCA_025937785.1 Polyangiaceae bacterium | reverse complement strand
ACGCGACACGATGGATCAGCGCATCCACGAGCGTACGCGGGCGATGTTCCAGGCAGGCTGGGTGGACGAGGTGCGCGAGCTCCTCCGCCTCGGTTTCGGCGACACCCGGCCCATGCTCTCTGTCGGGTACCGCCAGATCGCCGAAGCCCTCGGCGCCGAAGCGCCGCTGGACCTCGGCGAGCTCGAGCTGAGCGTCTACCGTGCCACGCGCGTATTCGCGCGCCGCCAGCGCACCTGGCTCCGCGATCAACCGGTGGAATGGCTTGACGCCGGGGCGCTTGACGCCGGGGCGCTTGACACCGGGGCGCTTGACACCGGGGCGCTAACCTGAAGTCTGCCGCAGCCGGTCACGGTAACTCTTCAAAGCCTCGTGTTGATCCGCTCGTTCGGCAAACGACGCTAGCACGTCGAAATAGAGCGCTGGTACCAGCCCACTGCGGGGCACTTCGATGTACCCCGCAGCGCCGAGTTCGAAGAGGCGAAACGCGCCGCGATGCCAGAACCACACCTCGCGCACTCCGAGGCCTCGATAAACCTCGAGCTTGTCGATACCGCCAGAGCGAATGACGACTTCGAGCGCAATGTCCGGGTAGTCGTCGTCGGTCAGGTCTCGATCGAGCACGTAGCATTCGTCGGGCTCGACTTCACCCAACCGGTGAGAGTGCACTCAGCTGAGCCCGAGATCGGTGCTCAAAAACACTTCGTGCACGATCAGCTGGCTCGGTCCGGCGAACATCTCTTTCGGCGGCCGGTTCGAATGCGCTTCGGCGAAAGCGGGGCTCTTGGTCCAATTGACGAAGTCGTCGAAGCTCCGCCACCAGGTCTTCACCTCGTAGAACGCCTGCTGGCTCTTGTCCGCGTCCCAGGCCCCGGTCTCGTGGTTGAACTTGACGGGCCGCGGTCGGTGCACCTCGTTGCGCACGAAGCCCGGCGCCCGGTCCACCAGGTGCACGCGGCGCTTGAAGCGATCTTCGAAATCGATCTCGTGGCCTTCGGCGACGGGAATGCGATTGGTAACGACAATCATGATGCTTGCCTTTCGGGTGCTGTCACTAAAACTTCATACCACGCGATCCGAAGCGCCTGGGTGATCGTAGACGCAGGGCGCGCACTCGAGCGCTCCTGCGCCGGCGCACGACTCGGAGGTCGTCGCGAAATCCGGCCAAATTCGCGGCGGCACGGAACCTGCTCGGGTCGAGCTGCACTTCAGGAGATAGACCATGTTCGTGTCACGGATCGGACTGAGAGCACGCCTCTTGCGGCTGCTGCAGAGAACCACACGCGCGCTCGGTTGCTCGAACGAGAGCTCGAACGAAAGCGCGGCTGCCAGCAGCAGACGGAGGTCCCACCGTCTCCAGCGTCCTCCGAGGATCCGGCGCTGTCCGCACCGAGCAGTTCGGGTTGGACAACGACTAGCGCTCGGTGACGCCGCTCCGCTCGGTGACTTTAGGCCATGAAGCTCGAATGGTACGCGAGGTCTTCCGTTTGCACGGCGAACGAAGTTGCTTGGAGGGGCGAGCTGCAATCGAGCATCACGGCCATTTCGTCGGTGGAGCGCTTGCCGACGCTCGCCTCGTAGGCGCCCGGATGCGGGCCATGGGGGATGCCGGCGGGGTGGTGCGACAGGCTGCCGGCGCCGATGCCCTTGCGCGACTCGAAGCTGTCGCTCACGTAGAACAGCACCTCGTCGATATGCACCGAAGAGTGCGGGTACGGACACGGGACGGCCTCGGGATGAAAGTCGAGCGGCCGCGGCACGAAGCTGCAGATCACGGCACCGGTCGCCTGAAAGGTCGTGTGCACCGAAGGCGGTAGGTGGACTTGTCCGACGCGAGGCTCGAAGTCACGGATCTGGAAGGCAACGGGGTACACCGCGCCGTCGTAGCCGATGACATCGAGCGGCGAATGCGCACACTCGAACGCATGAAAGCGGTTGTTCCGCTTCACCGTGAGCAGCCTGAGCTCGTCCTCGTCGGGTGGCAGGAACTCCGGGACACGAAAATCACGATGCGAATACGGTGCGTCCAGCTTCAACTGACCGGCGGCGTTGAGGTAGCCGCGCGGGATCTCGAGCGACCCCAAGCACTCGATGCTGAGCCAGTATTGCTCGTCGCCAGGGGCGAGCTCGAAGCGATGCGCCACCCCGCGTGGCACGCAAACGTAGTCGCCTGGTGCGAACTTCAGGCTGCCGAACGGGCTCACCAGTTTACCCGAGCCGCGATGCATGAAATAGAGATCGTCGGCGTCGGCGTTCACGAAGAATCGATCGTCGTCGACGCCGGGCTTCAGCACGCCCACCACGACGTCGTCGTTGAACAAAAGCGGTTGCCGCGCGAGCAACGGGCTCGGACCGTTCGCAGGCAACTCCCACGTCTTGTAGTGGCGACGGCAGAGCCCGCGCTCGGCCACGGCCTCGGCGATGGCGAAGCCCTCGGTAAACCCTCGATGGATCTGCTCGTGAGGTCGATAGCGGTGGTAGAGCACGCTGTAGGCGCCATCGAAGCCCTGACGCGTGAAGCACTCTTCGTAGAGCAAGTCGCCATTCGCGTCCCGATGACGAGTGTGAGGTTTTCGGGGCACGCGCCCGCGCACGATACGCCCCTGCACTAGCTTTTGCCCTCGCCCTGCTGGCGTTCGATGCTCTCGAACAGCGCGCGGAAGTTGCCGGCGCCGAAGCCCTGGTCCCCCTTGCGCTGGATGATTTCGTAGAAGAAGGGGCCCGCTTCGGGGCTGTGGTACATTGCGGCGGATTCCTTCAAGAAGATTTGCAACAGGTAGCCGCCTTTGCCGTCGCCGTCGACCAAGATCTGGAGGGCTCGGAGCACTGCGGGGTCTTCCTCGATCGCGGGGATGCCGAGCCGGGCCAGGCGCTGTGGAAGCGCGTCGTAGTACGCCCCCGGCGTCGGCATGAACTCGATGCCGCGCTGGCGGAGCTCGCCGACCGCACGCACGATGTCAGCGACGGCGATGGCCAGGTGCTGGATCCCGTCGCCGCGATGCTGCTCGTGGAACACGTTGATCTGCGATTCGCGAAAGTGGGGTCGAAATGGCTCGTTGTTGGCGAACTTGATCTGCGACCCGGGGTCCCACATCACCTGCGACTTCAGACCCGACCCCGTGTCGCCCATGCCCTTGTGCACGTCGTCGGTATGGAACTCGACATCCCAGAAGCGTTCGAAGCCGAGCACGTGCTCGAGCCACAAAAGCGCGGGCGCCATCGTCTCGAAGTTGGAGGTGATGTGGTCGAAGTGGCTGAACCCGAGCGCGTTCTTGCCACCCTTGGGCGCCTCGAACACTTGCATGCCTGGGTAATACCCGTAACCCCGTGAACGCTCCACGAAGCGGAAGGTCGTGTCCCCGAAGGGAGTCGTGATCACGAACGTCTTGAAGTACTCGGAGCCCTGTCGATCGGTCTCGACGTCGTGAACCGGCGTACCACCGTGCGCCTCGAGCACTCGAAATGCGCGCTCTGCGTCTTCGACGGCCAGCACGACGCTACCGACGCCATCGGGGTGCTTGTCGAGGAAGCGCGCGGCGCGCCCGCCGGCTCCCACCGGAGTAGAGCACACCACACGACACCCACCTGCCTGGAAGATGACGGAGCGCTGGTGGCCACCCTCGGTGAGCCGGGTGCTGCTCTCTGCGACCTCCGAAAAGTCCAGCAAGTCCACGTAAAACCGCCGACTTCGCTCGAGGTCGCGCACGTAGTAGTGGATCGCGTCGATGCCCAAAAGGCCCAGGGCAGGCTTGGTCATGCTAACAGTCTCCCACCGGCAGGGCCTTGCCTCAAGTCGGCGCGGGCACAGAACACTTGCCGCAAGGGCGACCCTTTACCGCCAGGCTTGCCAGGGTTTCACCTGGGTTGTAGCTTGCGCACGGTGACGGAGGCTGAAGGATCCGCCGCAGACGAGCTCTCGGTTCTGCGCGCAGACAATGCGCGGCTCCAGCGTGAGCTCGATGACGAGCGAATGCGCTCGCTCGGGGCCTTCGATACGGCGCTGATCGGCAAGGTCGTGTCCTCGTTCGAGCTCGGTCGATACCTGGCCGTGAACGCCGCCTTCGTCGACATGCTCGGGTACACCGAATCCGAGATCCTCGCGTATGACCCCTATCGCTTCTGGGTAGACACCACGTTCGCCGAGGATCTCGAGGCGGAGCGCGCGCAGCTGCAGCGCGTCATGACCGGCGAGCGCTCGAGCTATCGAATCGAGAAGCGCTACGTGCGCAAACAAGGCGAGGTGCGCTGGGCGCTGACCGAGTTCTCGGCCGAACGTGACGCACGCGGGAGCGTGCGCCGCGCCGCGATCAGCATGCTCGACATCCACGAGCACCGCATGGCGCTGGCCAAACGCGCGGAGCTCGAGACCAGATTGAACCGCGCGCAGAGGGTCGAAACGGTTGGGCGCTTGGTCGGCGGTGTGGCGCACGACTTCAACAACCGTCTGCTCGTGATCCTCGGCTACGGGCAGATATTGAGGGACCGCGTCGCCGGAGATAGCGAGCTGTCAGGCTACGCCGATCTCGTTCTGGCGAGCGCCCAGCGTTCCGCCGAGCTCACGCACCAGCTGCTCGCCTACAGCCGGCAGCAGGTGCTGCGCCCTCGTCCCATCGATGTCAACGCAGTGGTCGACGGAACGCGTCGGATGCTGGAGCGCGTCGTGAGCGAAGAGATCGAGCTCGTCACCGTGCTCGGGGCCAAGCATCCAATGCTGGCGGATCCAGGCCAGATCGAGCAAGTGCTCATGAACCTGGTGCTCAACGCCCGCGACGCGATCACGCAGGGCGGGCGCATCACGCTCGAGACCAGGGACGCCAGCTCCAGCGCCGAGCGACCTCTCGAAGACCTCGACGCCGGCGATTACGTTGCGCTCTCGGTCAGCGACACTGGCTCTGGCATCCCCAGCGCGCTGCGCGCTCGCGTGTTCGAGCCGTTCTTCACCACCAAGGACAGCGGCCGGGGTACTGGGCTCGGGCTGCCGATGGTCGAGGGCATCGTGCGCCAGAGCGGCGGCGCGGTCCAACTCGACAGCGCCGAAGGGCGGGGCACCACCGTCAGCGTCTACTTCCCGCGCGCAACGGCCGAGCTCGCGACGGCCGAGAAGATCGACACCGGCCCCGCGCGTGCCCTGCCTGAAGGCGAGCTGGTGCTGGTCGTCGATGACGAGGACGACGTGCGCACGCTCTTGGTCGACGTGCTGCGGGTCAGCCGCTTTCGCGTGCTTGCAGCGCGCAGCTGCCAGCAAGCGCTCGAGCTCGCTGCAGCGCAGCCGAGCCCCGTGACACTGCTGGTGACCGATATCGTAATGCCAGACATGAATGGCACCGAGCTTGCCGACGCGCTCCGCCTCCGATACCCCGCGATCAAGGTCGTGTTCATGTCGGGGTACGCAGACCGCGAGCGCGACCGCGAGCTGCGACCCGACGAGCAGTTCATCGCCAAGCCGTTCTTACCCGCCGAGCTATTCAGCAAGGTGCAGTCATTCTTGCAGGGCTCGCTCCAAGCCGAAGAGACGGCCTGATCATCGAGTCTCCCCAGGCGCAAACAGTTTAGTGGCGCCGGATGGAACCCAGGAGCGAGACCAGCTCCACCTTGCGGAGAGGCAAGGTTCATGTAGATTGGGCCCGGGTGGGCGATGCAACGAGAACGTGAAGGCCGGCGGCGCGATAGATCGGTGCTGTGGGGGAGCTTACTCGCTGTGCTGCCCCTCGCGTGCGGGCAGACCGAATCCGGTAGCGAGCAGGTCGGCGCACCCAGCACGACTGCCGCAGCGATCGATAGCACTGGTTCGAACACAGGCGGGAACACCGGTACCATCGATACCGCCAGCTCCAGCACTACCACCAGCGTGCCGAGCTTCCCGTCCACGAGCGGCGTCAGCAGCGTGGGCGGCAGCAACGCCACCAGCGGAAGCGGCAGCGGGGACGCTGTCGGCACCAGCAGCGGGGGCACTGGCGGCAACGGGAGCGGCGGCGCCCACACCAGCGGCACGGGCGGAAGCGGCGGCGCCCACACCAGCGGCACGGGCGGAAGCGGCGGCGCCGGGGAGGAACCGTCGTCTTGGAGCACACCCGTCGTCGTAGTGGCAAATGGCATTAACCCGCGGATCGCCATGAATGACGCCGGTACCGCGGTCGTCGGCTGGACCCAGCAGCTCGACTACGGTGAGCTGTGGGCAATGCTGTACACCCGCGACAGTGGTTGGGGAGCTGCCGATCCGATCGCCAGCTACGACTCCCTGGCGGGGTTACCCCGCGTCGCCATCAACGATGCCGGTTTCGCAGCGCTGACCTGGGATGCCCTCGGCGCAAGGCCCCTCGTGGCTTCGTTGCACGACCCAGCAGCACCCGACCCATGGGGGCCTGCCGAGTTCGTGGCCGTCAGCGAGGACTCGCGCGGCTACAATCCTGACCTCGCGATCGACGCGAGCGGCCGGACCGTGGTCGTCTGGATGGAAGACGTCATCGAAACAGGCGACGAGGCGGACAACGAACTCTGGTCGAACACGTGGACTCCCGACGCGGGATGGGGAAACCCCGTACCGATTCGGCAAGCGCTTAACCCCGAAAACCCCGCGATCAGCATGAACGATACTGGAAACGCCGTGGTCGTCTGGGCGGAAAGCGGCGCGTCGGATATCACTGTGCGGGGGACCCATGCAGAAGCCGGCACTGGGTGGGCCGAGCCAACATCGATCCAGACTGCCGGCCAATTCGGCGTAAACCCCCAGGTCGCAATCGATCCTGAAGGCAATGCGATGGCGGTGTGGTGGCAAAATGATTTTCAGGACCGTGGACCCAACATTTGGGCGAACCGGTTCAGCGCGGGTACGGGCTGGGGCGAGGCCGAACTCATCGATGCGGGCAGGCGCAGCTACTTTCCCCTCGTTGGCGTGGACGACGCCGGCAACGCCACGGCCCTATGGGTGGAAGAGCCCGGCTACTCTCAAATCTGGGCGAATCGCCACACACCTGACTCGGGGTGGGGCACGCCCGAGCTCATCTCCACCGAGGACTTCATTTGCGACGTTCCGGCGCTCGCCGTCGGCCCCGCCGGCGACGCCGTGGCAGTCTGGCGGCAAACCATCGGCACCTACAGCCAGTTGTGGTCGAACCGCTATCTCCCCGTTGCGGGCTGGGGCGATCCCGAAGTCATCGATGCCAGCAGCACGAACGTCGGGACCCCCGACGTCGCGATCGACGGCGCAGGCAATGCGATAACGGTGTGGGATGGCGCGGAGGGAGACGTCTGGCGCTCGTGGGCGAGCACTGCCAGCCGACCTTGAAAACCCATGCCGGGGGACGGCGCCGCCCCTCAAGCGGCGACCACGGTTTGGTCGATGCTTCCGAACAGGCTCACGCCAGCCGGATCGCGCATTTCGATGCGCACCCGATCACCCACCTTCAGGTAGCTGGTGGTCGCCGCACCTCCGGCGAGCACCTCGCGCGTGCGCTGTTCGACGAGGCAGGAGCAGCCCCGTGATGCGTCGCGATTGGAGACCGTTCCGCTGCCGACGATCGTGCCCGCCGTGAGCGAACGGGTCTGTGCCGCGTGAGCAATGAGCTCGCCGAAGGAGAAGTGCATTTCGCCGGCATGGGGCTCGCCGAGACGGCGCCCGTTGACGGACGACTCGAGCGGCAGGTGCACGCGACCCTCGCGCCAGTAGGCGCCGAGCTCGTCGGGCGTGAGAGCCAGCGGCGAAAACGACGTCGCAGGCTTCGCCACGAAGAACCCGAAACCCTTGGCGAGCTCCGCGGGCACCAGTTCCCGCAGCGTCCAGTCGTTGGCGAGCAGGATCAGACGCACGTGGTCGAGCGCGCGGCTCGCCGAAACGCCGCGCGGGGTATCGCCGACCACCACGGCAACCTCTGCTTCGAGGTCCAGCCCCCAAGCTTCGTCGGCGAGCGGGAAGGCGTCGTACGGCCCGAGCAAGCACCCGGAGCCTCCTTGGTATACGAGCGGCTCGCGCAGCAGGTTCTCGGGCAGCGCGGCGCCGCGCGCGCGCCGCACCAGCTCGATGTGCTGCACGAAGGCGGAGCCGTCGATCCATTCGTAGGCACGGGGCAACGGAGCGCTGAGCCGCGCGAAGTCGCTCGGTTCGCCCGCGGCGCCGCTGGCAAGCTCTCGGTCGAGCCGCGCGAGCTCAGGCGCCAGCTGGTCCCATGCGTCGAGCGCCGCCTGCAGGTTCGGGGCGATGCCGCGGGCCGACACCCAGCGATCGTGGTGCGCGGACACGACGACGAGTTCACCGTCGCGGGAACCGTCCCTTCGAGTGGCGAGCCGCATTGGCTCGTCCGTTATAGCATCAGTTCTTGCCGAGCTTCAGCGAAGCGTCGAGCAGCTCGAGAAAACTGCCGGGGCGGAAACGCTGGGGCGCACCGGTCACGGTGGTCACGGGACCGTGACGAACGGCAGAACGCTCGTAAATTTCGTTCTCGTCGGGCAGCGTGTCATCCAACGCGCCGATGGGTGCGAGGGGCGGTATCGGCTCGACGGCTTCGGCCTGAGCAGCGGCAACCGCAGCGCGTTCTCGGTGAGCGTCGAGCTCGGATTGCGCCTCGGGCGGGGGCGCGAGGTTCGAATCGTAGGTGCCTGCGGCTTCGCGCTGAGGCAGCCGGATCTCGAAGTCTTCGGACGGGGGCGGCGCCGACTCTTCGTGGCGCGCCTCGGCAGGTGCCTCCACTTCGAAGTCCACCGCGCCGCCCTCCTCGAGCGTCACCGTGTTGCCTAGCTGCGCGGAGGTGGGGAGACCCTCTGCCAGAGTGCTGGCTTCGGCGGCACCAGGCGGCGCCTCGTCGACATCGGGCTCCGGAACGCCCGCGCCCTTCGGGAGGATCACCGCTTCTTGCGGTCCGGATTCTGGCGGCGGGGTCTTCAGCGGCACCTCGCGCGCGGCCGCGTCCGCCAAGGCCTCGTCCATGCTGGAGGCAATCGCGCGCCGCGAGGACGCCGGGGGCTCTTCTTCGTCATCGAAGTCGAGCCCGAAACCCGGGCGCTCTGCCTGCACGGGTGCCGGCGGCGGTGCGGACTCCGCGAACGACGTTTCGGGAGTTTCTGCCCTCGGCGGAACCGAGGAAGGCCACCCCGCGCCGGCTTCGCGCGCGGGCGGAGGCTGGCTCCGTTCTGGCTCGTAGGCGACGGGGATTTCGCTGGGATTGATGGGGGCGGAGTACGACTCGGCCTCGACCGGCAACTGCCCGACCGAGTACGGTGGCACGGAGGGCGGCGGCTCGACAGGTGCTGGCTGAAGCGGTACCGCGGGCACTGGCCGCGGTGCGACCACTGCGGGAGGCGGAGCCGCCCGCTCCGGCTGGGCGGTGACGGCCGCGGGCGGCGGCGCAGCGCTCTCGCGGATCTCGACGATGTCGTCATCCGCCAGGTCGACGACTTCTTCTTCTTGAAGGGCATCGAGCTCTAGCGCAGGTGGCGCTGCGGCGGGGCTGCCGTTCTCGGGCGCCGCGGCGTGACGGGGTTGGTCGCGCCGCTGAAGCACGCGCGCGAGTAAACCTTCGAGCCTTGCAATTCGCTGTTGTACGTCCACTTCGCTCACCCTCAGCTCGCTCCGGTTTGAAGCTGCGCCAGCGCCTCGCCCCACTTTGCGCCGTTGGCCATCCACCCTTGGATCTTGCTGGCGGCCTGCGGGGTGGTCGCCAAAAAGCGCGCCTGTTCGCCGTCGCGGCTCAGAAATAGCGGGAACACGTCGCGGCTCAGCGCGCGCTGCATCGCGCCCTGCAGCAGGCTCGCGATCAGCACCTCTCCGGAGGCGCCGAACGGATCTCCCGTCACGACGAAGACCAGTGCCCTGCCCCAGCGCTCGATACCGAGCGACCCGACACCCATCAGCGCCATCTCGCCGCCGAGGTGCTCGACCACGTCCTCGATGCTCGCGAGCTGGATGGCGGGCAGCCGGTTGGCGACACGCCGTCCGATCTCCGTCCCGATGCCGAAGCCGAAATCGTGAACCGCGTCGTCACCGGCGCTTTCACACAGCTTCTTCAAAGCATCGACGGGTAAGACCAGCCGAACGGAAGCGTTGTCGACGCTGACGCGACCGCGGCTGAGATCGAACTTCAGAGAATGAGTCGGGTCGAAGGGTGCTTTCATAAGTTCGCGGTTCGGACTTTGCCGGCTTGTGCGAGTATAGGGCGGACCAGCGGAAAGCTGTCAAACTTAGGACCCCAATAATCCGTTCCGCGCCATCGCCTGGCCTCGAGCCAGCGCCCCTGCCCTGAGCCGGGGCGCTCGAGAACCCCCCATTGCCCACGACGAACACCATCCTCGGCTGGCTGACCGCGACCGTCTTGGTACTGAGCAGCGGTTTAGCGGCGAGCCAACAAGACCGCGATCGACCGCTGTTGCTCGGGGGCTCGCTCCCGACCAAAAAGCGAGAAATACGCCTTGATCCACGGCTGCCGACCGGCGCCCTGCGCGAGTTCTCGGCGCGCCCGGAACCGGTCAGCCAGCTTCGCGCCTGCTCGTTCGCGCGGCCGGTGTGTGTGCATGGCGCACCCGGTGTCGACGACGCGCGCGCAGCACGGGCGCTCGCGGCGATGGAGACCGCCTATGAGCGCGTCGTCATCGCACTCGGCATGTCCGCGCCCCTCCCGGACCGCGCGCACGGCGGCTCCGACGCGCTCGACCTGTATCTGACGGAACGCGGCGCGCTCCTCGAAGTTGGCCTCGACGCACAGAGCTTCGGTTT
>JAICQQ010000082.1 GCA_025937785.1 Polyangiaceae bacterium | reverse complement strand
GTGCTGTACGCGCGGCACCGATGCGCTTGCCCGCCGTGGACTCCGACAGGTGATAACGCCGCACCAGAAAATCGAACAGCGATGAATGTCCCATTCGGGCCCACAACTTCCGCCGATCGATGACGTCGATGTGCCGGAGCAGGCTGGCGACGTGATGCTGGTCCTGCCGCACCAGCTCATTGAACTCACTGAGCAATGCCTGGTCGCTCAGTCGTTCCAGTCGTGGGTTCGAAGGCTCGGGTGGATGGGTCGCGGTCATACCCATTTGTATCATGCCCTTTTTGTGCACTCGCCGCGCCGAGACGGCTCTGAGCGCTACGCTCGTTGTTTGCAGGCTCTGGCAGGCCGCGTGGCGCAGTTTCGAGAGAAATTCGACAAAAACCTCGTCGCGGCGCGTTCGGACGCGTCAGTGCGCCACTCACGGGCACGCAAATCTCGTCAAGACAAATATCACCGAACACTCATTATTCAAATACGGATCATGCGAGCCTCCGCACCGCCACACCCTACGCCGCCCGTGACGTGCGAATAGCAACCACCTGGCACATTCGTAAGCGACGCAAAGAACCTTGACGGACGCGCCGTTGTGCGTATACTGAAGCACTAATTCAAGATCTGCGACAGGCGCAACGCAATGTGCATCTCACGGGCCACGCTCGAGGGATCCCCCGTCGCATCCGTGCGGTGGCGCACTGCACGGGCCACGTGGCTCGCGCGGTCGCTGCCTACTGGGCTCGCGCGGTCGCTGCCTACGGGCCACAGGCGCGCGCATCGCTGGCCACGGGGCTCGCGCGTCGCTGGCCACGGGGCTCGCGCGGTCGCTGCCTACTGGGCTCGCGCGGTCGCTGCCTACGGGCCACAGGGCTCGCGCGGTCGCGCACTGCACGGGCCACAGGCTCGCGCGGTCGCTGCCTACTGGGCTCGCGCGGTCGCGGCTTCGAGCGCCTGCTCATCCCCGAATAAGGGTGGAAGCTTGCCAGCGGATGGGCTGCAGGGGCGGATACGTGGCGTGGCCTCGGGCTTGCGGATCACTTCAGTGCGATGCTCACGCGGCTCGGCGCCTGGGGGATCCGGAGCTCGCGGCCGTCCCAGCGCACGGGCTTGCCATCGATGCGTGCAGCACCGGCTGCAGCCGCAAGCGGCCAGGGGAGCACGAAGCCTCCGGCGGGCGCGTCGCCCCACACGTCGAGCTCGAGCCGGCGCTCGAGCCTCAACGCGTAGCCGAGCTGCCCGGCGGTCGTGCGCAGCTGGTCGACGCGGATCCCCTCGCCCGCGAGCCAGGCTTCGGGGACGCCGGCTGCGAGCACGAGCGCCTGATCTTCAGGGCGTTCGTACGCGAAGCAGTCCAGCGCCGAGCGAATGAAGTCGGAGGCCACCCAGGCGTGAGGCATGTCCCCGATGAAGTGCGGCTCGCGCGGCACGCGGGCCACCACCTCGGCCCACTGATTCCAAGCCGCAGGCCGCCGATCACCTAGGAAGAACTGGAGCAGCTCCTGCGCTCGCTCGCGCCAGCCCAGGCGCACGAAGGTGCCCACGCTGCGCAGCTCGTAGGGGGTGTAGACTTGCCACTGTCGGCGGCCGTCGCGGCGCGCCCGGAACTCTTCGTAGTAACGCTCGAAGGTGCTCTCGAGCAGCTCCGGCGGCAATGTCGCGCGTTCGCGGCCTGGAGCCAGCGCGATCGTCGTCGAGGTCGGGTCGAAATCGCCGCGATCGGCGGCCCCTGGCAAGAACGGAATGCCATGGTGCTCGGCGCTCGCGCGCAGCGACGCCATAAGCTCGCGCCGGAACTCGTCGCGCTGCGCTTCGAGCCGCGCTGCCGCCTCGGGCTCGTCGAGGGCACGCGCGAGGTAGGCAGCGTCCTGGTAGCCGATGAGCGCCCAGAAGTCGTCCCAGTACGAATACGCCGGCTTGTCCGAGTACCCCTCGTGGCTGATCGAGGGCGGCAGCAGCCCGAAGTAGTGCCGGCGACCCGGAGCTTGGTTCTGCGCGCCCCGCTCGGACTGTCGCAGCGTTTCGAGATAGCGCGCTGCGGCGCTGACGTGGGGCCACACGCTAGCGGCCAGCGTGCGGTCGCCAGTGTAGCGGTGAACTTCGGCAGCCAAAAAAATCAACTGCCCGGCGCTGTCGTTCTCGGCAACGGGGTCGGCGCCGCGGGCATCGACGCAACACGGCACCTTGCCGCTCTCGAACTGGAACGGCGCGTACCAACCGAGGTAGTCGCGCGCGACGCTCGCGTGGCCGAGTCGGAGCAGTGATTCCGACATCATCGCGCCGTCGCGGATCCAGGAGCGGGCGTACGAGCGCGGCCCCGGTTTGAGAACGGGCCCGGCGCGACTCATCAGGATGTGCGCGAGCGACGAGCGCAGGGTGTCGACCAGCGCTCGGGCTGCCGGCGGTACGGACAACCGCGTGCGATTCAGCTTCTCGTGCCAGCTCTGCGCGACCGCGCGCTCTTCTTGCTCCAGCGCGCCAGGCGTCGGGGGGTCACCCTCTGGCGCCGTCCCGCTCGTGACCCAACGGGTCAGGCGGGCTCGCGGTTCGAGCCGCAGGGCGTACGCGAAGGTCGCGGACGCGAGACCGGTCGCGTCGCTGAGCGCCCGCGCCCCACGGCCGGCGAGTGGCAGGGGCTGCTCCGGAAACCCGCCCGCGGGGAAGCCGCTGAGCCCGACGTGATCGGGAGGCTCGATGGGGCGGATGCGCCCCGTGCCCCCGAGTGACAGCTCGGATCCGCTCCAGCGGAGCTCGCGGATCGGACTCACCCCGCCGGCCAGGTTCAGCGACTGCGTCGGCGGATTCACCTGAAAGGGTCGCACCGCAAGCACCAGCTTGAGATCGAGGGGGCGCTCGCTCAGATTCTCGAGGGTGTACCGGGCGCGGAGCCGCGGCGCGCGCGCCGAACCAGCCGCGAATGCCGTTATCTCGAGGCGCCACTCGGGCGCGCGCCAGGTGGCCCGCGGCAGTGGCAAGTACCCTTCGGCGAGGCCATGTTCGACGGACACGTCGGCCCAGCTGTAGACGCGCTCGCCGGCGACCACGAAGGGTTCGATCGAAGCAGCACCCCGGCCGATCTCGAGCGCGCCGTCCTCGGAGAACAGGCCGCTATCGAGCGCACCGTCCACGGCGACCAAGGTCCAATAGCTCTGCTCGCCGGAGAACCCGCGGGGGAAGCGGCCACGCGGCGAGCGCGCGGCGAGCGCCTCGACGAACCCGTTCGGCGTTGCACCGAACTCCAGCCCTTCGATCTGGGCTTCGGCGAGCCCGAAGCTCGTCCCGGGTCCGCGCTTCGCTGTCAGACGCAGGTAGCGAGCCTCGGAGTCGGGCAACCGGAGCGCGTCCTGTCCGCCGTTGGCGCCCCGCACCCGCTGCAGCGTCGTCCACCGCTGCCGATCTCGAGACACGGCGATGTCATAGTCCCTGGCGTGCGCTCCGGACTGCCACGTGAGGGTGAGCCCACCGAACTCGCGCTGGTAACCGAGATCGAGTTGCAACTCCTGCGCGCCAGCGCCGGCCCGAGCTCGCCAGGCGGTGTCGCGGCGCCCATCGACGGCGAGCTCTGCGCCCGCGCCGGGCTCACTCGCCGAAGCTTCGGCCACCGGCACCGGCGGCGTCGCGGGCGGCACCGGCAGCTCCCTCAGCTGCAAACGGTCAATGGCGATCACGCCGCTGCCGCCCCCCGTGCCGCGGGCCACCACGAACTCGACCGCGGCCGCCTCGCGGAGCTCCTGAGTGCGCGCGGGACCCCAGGCGAACTCGAGCTGTCGCTTCTTCACGACCACGCGCCGCCAGTCGCGGGTGAACGTGGCGTCTTTCCGCCGGAACCACCAGACGTTGTCGCCGCTCGCGTCGATGAGCTTGAACTCGAGATCGTTCGACGCTGCCTCGCCCCGCAGATCGAACGATATTTCGTAGTTCTCCGGCAGCGTCAGCGGAAGCTTTCTGCGCGCAGCGGCGTGGCCAGCGTGGCCGCGAAAGTCGAAGGCGAGCCCGAGCGCGCCACCCGAAACGCCCGCGGCGCGTTCGAGCCGGACGTCCACGCCGTCCGACGAACGCGCCTGCCACTGCGAAAGGTCGTCGAACGCATCGAGGATCACGACGCCCGCCGGCTCCCGGCCGCGGCTCTCGGGGGCCGAGGCAGTGACGGGAGCCGCTGGCGAGCAGGCCGAGCCAGCCACGAGCCCTGCACACACGAGCGCGAGGCGCGTCATCCTTTCACGCTCCCCGCGAAGATCCCCTGCAGGTAGTAGCGCTGCAGCGCCAGGAACAGCACGAGCACCGGCAGCACCGTCAACACGGATCCGGCCATCATCAGCTCCCGGTCTTGCACGTGTTCGCGCGACAGGGCCGCGAGCGCCACCGGCAGCGTGCGCTTGTCGTCGTCGCTGAGCACGATCAGCGGCCACAGGAAGTCGTTCCACGAGCCGAGAAACGTGAACAACGCCAGCGTGACCACGATCGGCGTCAGCGTGGGCAGCACGACCGAGACGAAGGTGCGAAGCTCGCCCGCGCCGTCGATGCGAGCCGCCTCGAGCAGTTCGTCGGGGATGGATCCGGCGTACTGGCGCACCAGAAAGATTCCGAACACGCTCGCCAGCGACGGGATCACGACGCCCGCGTAGGTATTGACGAGCCCCAGCTCTTTCAGCAGCAAAAACAGGGGAATCATGGCGACCTGCCCGGGAATGACCAGCGCGCCCAAGAGCCAACGAAACAGCCGATCGCGCCCGCGAAACTCGAGCTTGGCGAAGGCGTAGCCCGCTGTAACGTTGAAACAGAGCGATAAAAGCGTGCTCAGGGACGCCACCAGCAGGCTGTTCAGGAAGCTTCGGCCCAGGCCCAGTGCGGAGAAGAGCGCTCGGTAGTTGTCGAGCGTGGCAGCGCTCGGAACTAGCGGCGGCGGAAACTGGCTCGCCTCGCCCCGCTGCATCAACGAGACGGAGAGCATCCAAAACAGCGGCAGCACGCTCGCGAGGCTCGCCAGCGCCAGCGCCCCGTTCACCACGCAGGCACGCGCGCTGGCCTTCATGCGCTCCCCCAGCGACGACCGAGCCAGAGCTCGAGGCGCGTCACGCTGAACATCAGGGCGAACAGCACGAAGGCCACCGCCGAGGCGGCGCCCAGGTTCCACCATTTGAAGCCCTCCTCGACCATCAGGTACAGCACGCTGGTGGTGCTCCCGAGCGGTCCGCCCTGCGTCATCACGTAGGGCTCCGCGAACAGCTGAAAGTATCCGGCCATGGTCAGAATCCCCACCAGCAGCAAGGTCGGCGCCAGGGACGGCAGCGTCACGAAGCGCAGCTCTTGGATCGCGCTGGCCCCGTCGATGCGTGCCGCCTCGTAGAGCGTCTCGGGAATACTCTCGAGCGCCGCCAGCAGGATCACCATGTTGTAACCGAAGTTCTTCCACACCGCGAACAGGACGATGGCCGGCATGGCCCAGAACGGATCTCCGAGCCAATCGACGGGCGATACGCCGAGCGCGCCGAGCGCGTAGTTGATGAAGCCATAGCGCGTGTGCAGCAGGTACATCCAGACCACGGCGACCGCGACCAGCGTCGTGACCACCGGCGCAAAGAGCGCCGTACGGAACACGCGCTTCCACCGCGCCACCCGTGAGTGCAACAAGAGCGCCGTCCCGAGCGACACGGCGATCGACAACGGCACCCCCACCACCACGAAGAACGCGGTATTGCCTAGGGCCTGCCAGAACAGCGGCGTGTGTAAGAGCTCGAGGTAGTTCTGAACCCCCACGAAGCGTAGGTTTGCGAAGCTTTGGAGCGCGTAGATGTCGAAGTCGCTCAGGCTCAGCAAGAAGGCCGCCAGCACCGGCAGCACGAAAAAGAACGCGATCGCTAGCAGCGCGGGCAGCGCAAACCACGCGCCGCGGTGGGACCTGCTCACGGCTGAACCTCGCCGGAACGCGCCAGCACCCAGCGCCGCTTCTCCAGGATGCGGTCGCTGCGTCGATCGAGCTCGCGCTGGGCAGCTTCGATCCCGAGCAGGCCGCGCGCCGCGCGCTCGGCCACGCGCGCCACTTCGCTCGCGATGCGCTCCCACTCCGGCACGGGCGGGACCGGCCGCACCTGCTCCAGCTGCTGGCGAAACGCTGCGGCCTCGTCGTCCCCCGCGAGGGGCGCGCCGCGCCAACTCGAGCGACGCGGCGGCAAGTCCCCGGTGAGCTCGTAGAACCGGCGCTGCACCGCAGGCTCGGAAAAGTACTCGATCAGCTGCCACGCGAGGGCCTTTTGCTCCGACGCCTCGAACACGACCAGGCTCGATCCCCCGGCCAGCGAGGCGCCCGGTCCGCGGGCGCCCGGCAGCGGCGCGGTGCCCCAACGCCCGTCGAGCGCAGGTGGCAAGCGACGGCGCAACTCCCCGAGCTGCCAAGGCCCGCTCACGAAGAAGCTGAAGTTGCCGCGCCCGAACTCGTCCCACAAGTTGGCGATCTGCGCGCTGCCCGCGGTCGGAGCCAGCCCGCGCCGAAACAGCTCGACGTAGAAGCCGAGCGCGCGTCCGAAGCCGGCGCTCGAGAAGTTTCCATAACGCCCGTCGTCGCGGAGCAGCGGCTCGGGCTGCTGCAGCGCCAGGGCAATCAGTGGCTCCGGTTCGTTCAGGGGCAGCATCAGCGCGGCCTGCCCCGGCTGAGCCCGCGCCTGCAGCGCCTCGAGCATCCTGTGCCATTCCGCCCACGTGCTCGGTGGCGCTTCGAAGCCCGCCTGCGCCAGCAAGTCGCGTCGATAGAAGAGCAGCCGCGTGTCCACGTACCAGGGCACTCCGTAGAGCTGACCCTCGAAACGATTCGTCGCCCACACGCCCGGAAAATAGTCCGCCTCGTCCACGACGGTCGAGCCGGCGCCGAACCTCTGGAGTGGAGCGAGCGCCCCGATCGTCGCAAACTCGGGGATCCACGTATTGCCAAGCTGCGCCACGTCCGGCGTGCTGCCGCCCACGACGGCGGTGAGCAGCTTTTCGTGCGCGCTGCTCCAGGGCAACGTCTGCACCTTCACGCGGACCCCCGGATGCGCCGCTTCGAAGCCGCGCACCAGCTCGCTGACGACTTCACCTTCCCTCCCCGCCGCCCAGAGCTCGATCACTACGGCTGATTCCGGGCGACCACAGCCGAAGAGCGAGAGTCCGAGCGCGCACACGTGCATCAGTCGACGGCAGCCCATGGGTCGTGGTCCGAGCTTGGCCTTGCGCTCTCGGCGTCGCAATGGACGTTTCCGTGGATTCGGAGCGCTCCCATCCGCCGGTATGGGCAAAGACGACTCAGCGCGTAGCACTCCGCCACGGGCAGCGGCCTCGCCGCGTGGCTTCAGCCCGCGGTGGGCGAGCCCCTCATGGCGAGGCGGCTCCCCAGCGCTACCTACGATGCCCCGCCGAGCTCGGCCATGATCGCGGCTTTGCGCTGCTGGAACGGCTCGTCGAGGGCTTGCGTTTCCTCGCGCTCGAGCACCTCCGCCGCCCGCGGAAAGAACTCCTCTTCTTCCATGCGCGCGTGTTCTGTCACGAGCCCGTCCAATGTCCGCATCGCCGTCGCCCATTCCTTCGAGCCGTACGAGGCCGTGTCGAGCACGTCGATCGACACCTCTAAATCCCGGGCGTCACGACGATGGCGCAGCACGACCTCGGCGAGATCGGGGTAGCGCTCCAATGCCGAATAGACCTCGAGCAACTCGGCGCGCTCGTGCGACAGGATCTCGAGACGAAGCTTAGGCCAGAGCTCCCGCTGCTTGTCCGGGTCACTCGTGCGCACAGCGCGATCGAGCAGGTGCTTGACCTCGCCGTGCTGCTTGGCCAGGGTCGTGAACACACCGCTAAGGCCTCGAAAGCGTGTCTTCACCGCCCTCAGGGCGCCGGCCGTCTTCGTGGTGGCTTGGTCGATGGGGTTCGTCATGCGTCGTCTCCTTGTGGCTGCGTGCTGGTGGGTGAATCGAGGGGTGGATTCGCACCTGCACGCTGCATGCCAGCGCCACGACCGGCTCGCCCTCAACCTGGCGAAACTCGCCCCGTCGTCAAGAAGTGGAAGAACGTCACGGTGAACCCCGGCATGTCAGGTGACGGACGCTCCGTTTCGCCGCGGTACCAGGCGCGCATCAACGCGCGCTCGCGTTCACCCAGGTAGGGGCGAGCGTGTTGCCAGATTTCTCGCAAGAACACGTCGATGTAGCGGCGTTCCGCGGTGGACAGCGGAAAGCTGAGATCTCGTGTGTACGAACGGCGCGTGACGTCAGCGAGCCCTGCCTCGGAGAGCCACAGCGGCAGGTTGCGTGCCGCGTAAAAGCGCCCGGTGGCACCGACAGCCTCGCGTGCAGCGCGCGCGAGCGCCTGCTCCACGGCGAGCTCGAGCCCGGCAGGAAACGGGAACAAGGCCTGGTGGTTATAGTCGTGCTCGATGACCGCCACCACGCCCCCCGGCCGTGTCACCCGGCACATGCTGCTCACGACGGAGACCGGATCGGAAAAGTCGAAGAACGAAAGCGCGCTGAAGCAGGCATCGAAGCTGCGGTCGGGAAACGGCAACGCGCTCGAGTGGCCTTCCACCAACGCGTAGGGGACGCCGAGCTTGCGGCAATTTGCCGCAGCCGCTCGCAAGGCCCGGCCATCGATGTCCAAGCCGACGACCTGACCACTGGGGCCAATCAGGCGCGCGATGCGCCGCATGAAGAACCCGTCGCCGCAGCCGATGTCCAGCACGCGCATCCCTTCGGCGATACCGGTGTCTCGCACCATGTCGCCGAGCACGTCGCCCTGCGCCGCCCTCAGGGCGCGCAAGAAGTCCGCCGCTGGCGGCACTTCGCTCTGAAGGCTCGGTTCTTTCACGCTGCACGCGCTTGAAGTGCACCCAGCATGCCAAACTCGACCCGCTCGCCTCGACCCCTGTCTTTTCAGGTCTCGCCAGCTTCGAAAAACGCGCGTAAAACCGCGAAATACGCGACATTCAGCCTCGCTGCGACAGTTTGCTGCGAAGCAAACCGGTCGAGCGACACAGGCTCGAATCCAACGCGGCGTTAGCTGGCGTGACCCGATCCGTGCTCG
The DNA here is from genome assembly GCA_025937785.1 of Polyangiaceae bacterium. GTDB lineage: Bacteria > Myxococcota_A > Polyangia > Polyangiales > Polyangiaceae > JAICQQ01. Next base: position 24,008 of record JAICQQ010000082.1, on the reverse strand, counting down.
CGCTTGGCACTCTGCGTGCATACGGCGCTCCTGCACCGCTCACTGGTGCATTTGGAGGAACCATGCGACTCACCACTATCGTCTTTTCCGGATCGCTGTTAGGCCTTTGTGCGGGCTGCGCCAGCGAGCGCGCCGCGAACGAACCAGCCAGCTACCAAGAGTTGAAGCAAGAAGAGCTGGCGTCCGAACGCGACGAGTACATCCAAGAAACGCGCGAGCGCCTGAGCGAGGTCGACCGCGACATCGAGCACGTGAAGGCGAAGCTCGAGCACGAAAGCAAGTTCGTGGACGAGGGTCAACGCGCGAGCTGGAAGGAAGACCTGTTCGAGCTCCAGCAAGAGCGGGCCGAGCTCGGTGCGCAGCTCGACCGGGCCAGCAACGCCTCCCCCGCTGAGTGGGAGGAAATGCGAGGCACCGTGGGCACCGCCACCGACGCGCTACAGGCAGGCGTGCGCAAGCTCCGGGTAGAGGTCTCCGAGGCAGTGGCGATCGATGAAGGATCGACGCCGACCACCGCCCAAGTCGCACCGCAACAGGACGCGGGTCTTCTCTGTCGCGTGAACATGACCGACGTCGACGCCGACGTGAAGCGCGCCGGGAATCGCGTCATGGTCACGCTCACGACCGACGAGGAGACGAATGTCGCTGAACTGCAGCGCCGCGCGTCGGACCTAGCGAAGGCGACGAGCAGCTACCCGGTCACCCGGAGTGACGCGCCGATGCAGCCCAAGCCGTCCGGGGCGACCGAGGAGCCCGGGGCGACCGAGGAGCCCGCCGCGACTGACCCCAAGGCGCAGCCCGATCGCGTCGACGTGGCGGTCGCGATCGAGAAGGTCGAGGACGGCGCCAAGTTGACGTTCACCCCCAAGGGTGCCGAGATCGAGCAGCTGCGCGCGCAGCTGGAGCAGGAAGCGGAATCCCTCGAGGAGGGGCGCTGCCAACCTGCCGAAGTCTCGATGAAGACCCCGGCACGCTGACCGGCGGCTGGCAGGGGGTTCCTCCTGAACGTTGGGCCGAACCAGCAGCGTGGAGGCGGCCGGTGTGCTAATCCGAGGGCGCAAGTCCCTGATGAACGCACTGGCCATCCTCACGCTGTCGGTAGGGCTCGCGATGGACGCGACCGCCGTTTCGGCAGCCCGCGGGTGTGCGGCACGCGCGGTGCGAGCGCAAGACGTGCTGCGGGTGGCCCTGCTTTTCGGCGGGTTCCAGGCGCTGATGCCAGGGATCGGCTGGTTCGTGGGTGAGTCGTTCGGCAGCGTGGTGAGCGCCTGGGACCACTGGATCGCCTTCGCGCTGCTCGGCGCGATCGGTGGCAAAATGTTGTGGGAAGCTCGGGAGGCAGCGGACCCAGCGACCCCCGCAGGTTCAGATCCAGACTTGTTCGCAACCCATGTACTGGTGGTACTCGCCATCGCCACCAGCATCGACGCACTCGCGGCGGGCATCACGCTGCCGATACTGGGTGCACCCATGCTGTTCTCGCTCGCCTCGATCGGGCTGATCACGGCGGTACTGAGCGCCTTGGGGATGCTGCTCGGGCGCCGCTTCGGCGGCATTCTAGGGCGCCGCTTGGACGCCTTCGGCGGGGTCGTGCTGGTGGGGCTCGGCACCAAGATCCTGGTCGAACATTTGGCGCTGGTTTGAGGTCAGCTAGAGTGGACGCTGGACCGTCGTGCAGCGTTCAGCCCGAGTGCACGGAGTGCCGGGAAAGCCCAGCCGATTTGGCTTGGATCTTGCGGTCAGCCCTTGAGTTGAGGCGCATTCGCTCGCACACTCCAGAGGCTCCCGTAGGACGATGAGTGGTACCCCGTTCCCAGGTATGCTGGTCGGCAGCAACGTGCACCTCGAGCGCCAGCTCGGGAGCGGCGGCCAGGGGAGCATCTGGGTCGCCAACCACCTCGGCCTGCAGATCCGCGTGGCGGTGAAGTTCCTGGCGCCCGATCTCGCGAGCCAAGCCGAGGCGCGCGCGCGCTTCGAGCGCGAAGCCGCTGCGGCCGCACAGCTCAAGAACCCCCACGTGGTGCAGGTCTTCGATCGCGGTGTCACCGAACAGGGGCTGCCGTACATCGTGATGGAGCTGCTCACCGGCGAGGATCTGAACCGGCGCATCGAGCGCCTGGGACCGCGGCCCGTGCTCGAAGTAGCGGCGATCATCGCGCAAGTGGCCCGCGCGCTCTCGAGCGCCCACGCCCAGGGCATCGTGCATCGAGACATCAAGCCCGAGAACGTGTTCCTGATCGCCACCGACGGCGAAATCTTCGTGAAGTTACTCGACTTCGGCATCGCCAAGCGCGCCGAAGACAAAGCGCTGAGCATGACCAGCGCCAACATCATGCTGGGCACCCCGTACTTCATGAGCCCCGAGCAGGTGACCAGCACCAAGGACGTCGACTTCCGCACCGATCTCTGGTCCGTCGGCGTCGTCGCGTACACCGCGCTCACCGCGAAGCTTCCGTTCGAGGGATCGACGCTCGGCGCGGTGTGCATCGCCATCAACTCCGGCGTCTTCGAACCGGTCAGCGTGCGGCAGCCGCAGCTGCCCGCCGCGCTCGATGTCTGGTTCGAGCGCGCGTTCCAGCTCGATCCGGCGAAGCGCTTCGCCTCGATGCACGAAATGGCCACCGCCTTCGAAGTCGCTGTCGGCGTCAGCTCGGCGCGCGCCCTGGCCCACGCGGCACCGGGTGCACCCGCAGCGTTGTCCAGCGATCGCAGCTCGCCGGCGCTCTTCCGGGTACCGACCGAGAACCGCTTCGACTCGGTCTTGACGCGCCCGACCTTCGCCGGCGCCAGCATCACGCAAGGCGAGCAGCCCCCGCAGAATCAACTGCTCATGGCGCTCGGCGTCGTGCTCATCTCCGCTGTCTCCTCCGCCCTCACCACCGTGCTGTTCCTGGCCCCGGCCAGCTTCGACGGGGTCACGCGCGTCTTCACTGGCAGCCCGCCACCGCCCGCCACCACGAGCCTCGCGCCGCAGCCGAGCACCGCCGCGGACCTGATCCCCGACGCGGCGAGCGATCCCAGCGATCCATCCGGCGCTGCCCCCGCGTCTTCAGCTCCGGAGATCCAAGCGAACACCCCCGAGAAGGCGCGCGCCGTGCCCCCTCGACCAGCGACCCCGTTTGCCCCCGCGCCACGGCCGGCGCCGGCACTCGAGCCCGAGCCGGAACCCGAGCCCGAGCCGGAAGAGACCGAGCTGCCGCCCCCGAGCCCTCCCGCGGACAACGGCCGGGACTACGGGCTCTGAGTTCCCGTCACCCCCTTCCGGGGCGCGCACGCCGTCGCGTTCGCCCTTCGCCTGTTGCCTTCGCGCATCCGACGCTTGTCGTGCAGGCTGAGCGCCCACCGCAGCGCGAATCGCCGCGCGTTTCTTGAGTTCCGTCCGTCGAACCGCCTTCGCTCGGAACGGCTCGCGACCCGCATCACTTCGAGCGCCAGGTGATTCGCAGGCGCGCCAGGGGCCGCTCGTACCTCCGCACCTGATCGAGTCTCACGCCGGGGGAGCGCATTTCGCTTCCCTTAGGGCTTCTGACACGCGCCAGCGCCGCCCGCGTTTCTAGATACAGCCGTTGACGCCGCAGCTGGAACTCTCCGAGTACTACTATCGACTGGTCACTAGCAGCGCTGACAAAGGCGTCGTGCATCTACACAACAGTGCCGACGACATCTGGACCGGCGGTCAGCAGATTGGCATCAGATACTGCGTCGATACGCACCCGACCACCGGGTTCGATGCGGCCCCAGTAGGAGTGAGCGCGGCCACGATGATCGCCGCCATGGCAACGGCCACGGCAGCTTGGGAGCGGGTGGCGAACATCAAGTACTTCTATGACTCAGCGAATAACGGCACCTGTCGTGTGAGCGACCCGGCGCCCGATACCCGCTACATCAAGATTTCGCGGGACGACACCCAGCCCACCGTGTGTGCGTTCGGACCGCAGAGTCACTCGAGTTGGACATGCCCGGGACTGGATGGCTACACCATCGGCGTTCCATCGGACTACGTCTCCCCCGGACCCGTCACCGACTGGGGCGGAATCATGATGCACGAACTTGGTCACACCCTCGGATTACACCACGAGCAGCTGCACACCAACGGTGGCGGGTGTTCAACCTCGAGCACTCGCGACGTCACCGCAGCAGCCGATCTCGTATCGATCATGGGGTATCCACTGGGCTCGGGAGGCTGCGCGCTCACCACACCCAATCTGACAGCGCTCAGCGAGGGAGACGGCTGGACCGTTCGCACGTTCTATGGGATGCCGGTTTCCTGGTATAGCGGGATGGCGGGATTGAAGTGACTCGTTCCCGAGCACTGCCACGCCTCGTGTGGGTGCTCGGGAGCGTCTGGGGGCTCTGCGCTTGTGGAGAGGAGTCCCTTCCGGATTGCCGAGTCCGCGTTGCAAGCCAGTCTTTGACCAACGGAGCTGATCGCGCCGAATACCTAAAGCTCGCGCGTTCCGAAGAAGCGGCGGTGGTCGAGGTCCTGGCGTTCAGGGACGTTGGTGAGGAGCACTGCTCACGGGTGTTGATAGGGCCAGGTGCGGTCTTGACGGCGCGCCATTGCGCGAGCACGACTGACACACACGTCGTCGTACAATTCCAAAGCCACGCGGACGATCTGCGCCTAGCCCTAGAAGCCAGCGTGGCCGCAGTCCACCCCGAGCTCGATCTGCTGTTGTTGATGTTCGACGAAAGCGAACCGTTGGCCGCCACCACCCCGATTGGGTTAGCAACATCGTCACTGGGTATCGATACCGGTGACCTGGTGCAAGTCGCGGGCTTCGGTGTCGATGCTCATGGAGTACTGGGACGACGTGCGTTTCTGGTGAGCCAGGTCCTAAAGAGCAGCACGTCCACTCTACGTGTGGACTCGGCGATGCTGGGCGGTGCCTGCTTCGGAGACTCGGGGGGGCCCTTGCTCGTCCGCGACGAATCGGGCAGAGTGCGCACGCTCGGAATCCTCTCCACCGGCTCTTCGGATTGCTTTGGCCAGGACAGCTACACTCGCATCGACCCGCAGGTTGCTGACTGGGTCGCTGAGAGCACTGGGATCGATTGTACCAATTCCAGTGCCAACGCTGGCGGTCAGGTGTTGGGCACGGCGGGCCGCTGCTTCGAGCAGCTCGCCGTCTGGTACGACGACGGCGAGCTGCAGACACAGGCTTGTTCGTCCGAAGAGCCCTGCGGGTGGAGTGGAGTCGAGCGCGGGTTTCGCTGTGTGAAAGCAGCCGACGACCCGTGCGAAGGGGTGAGCGACGTGGGAGAATGTGACGGAGATGTGGCTGTCCGCTGCGTGGACGGACGCCTGGAAGGCAACCCTTGCGCGGCGTGCGGTGTCCAATGCGCTCGTTCACCGCAAACGGGCAGCCCCATGCCTGGCCGAGTGAGCGCGACTCGGGGGAGTGCCGCTATCGTGCGGTAACGGTTCCACGCACCAACCGTCCGTGGGGTTCGAGGAGGAAACTGGTTCCGACTTGCGGCGGAGCTTCTCCGAGCATCCCAAGATAGCTGTCGAGCGAAGCGCGAACGGCGCTTAGCGGGTGCTGCAGCAGTCGCGGCGCCAGACGTCCGAGGGCGAACCGGCGTGCGAGGGACAGTCCAGCTCGCACTTCTCGCAGGTAGCCGACGTAGCTCACATACCGGGCAAGCCGCGCGAGTGAAGCGGGCACCAGGAGTGGTGCCCCATCCCGCCGGGTAGCGTGCACGGTCCAGCTTGCTTCTGCGGGTTCTCCCTTGACCCAGAACGCTTGGCACGTCGGTCCTAGCTGCACGACCTGACCGAGCATTTGTGCAGCCTCGTTCACCGCTTTGAATACACCGCCCGAACCGTCATAGTAATCGTCGAATACCATCACGCCCCCCGGGACCAGACGCGGGTAGAGGTGTGTTACAGCGTCGTTGACCGAGCCATACAAATCCACGTCGACGTGCACGAAGCAGAAGGTCGTCTCCCGCGGTAGCTGCGGCAACGTATCGGCGAGCCACCCCTTCTCGAGCTTGACCAGATCTTCCACGGCGTGGTCGCGCAGCAGACCCTGTACCCGAGCGAGCGAGTAGGCGCAGGCTCCAGCCTGGTATTCTCGATCCACCGAGCGATCGGGCGCGGGCAGCCCTTCGAAGCTGTCGAAAACCCACAGGCGCTTGCGCAGCTTCCGCGCGCGTATCAAGCGCGCCAGCATCAGGCTGATACCGCCAGGACCGGTCCCACACTCCACCACGTCGCCCTCGAGGCCGAGACAGCTCTCGAACAGCCGTGCCAGCATGCCGGCCCGAAACCGGTCGAGCATCGTCCAGCGGCCGCATTCCTGATAGAGCGCGTCGAATTCAGGCACGCCAGCGTCACTGCCGAGTCTTGGAAGCGGCGGTAACAATCGGCGCGCTAGGCGTTCGCGCAGACCCGGATGCCAATCGGCGAACTCGGCCAAGCTCGCGAACTGGACGAGCTGAAAGACAGAGTCGGAGAACGCTAGGTTCATGGGGCCCGGCGAGCATCAACGAGCGATCGTGACCGCAAGTCGTGGAGAGATATCGCTTGCCGGAAGAAGAGGCAACGTCTTTCCGGGAGTTCCAGCTTCTTGCCAAAGGCTTCCACCGCATGAGCGGCGACTCCTGCTGACTCAGAACACGCCGGCGGCTGGCGCTCGCACCGCCGACTTCGGACAGATCAGCAACGTGCGCAGGAGCGTCGGGTCGGCGAGTCGTAGTACCACGAACCCGTCGCGATGCCCGACGACATGGCCGCGCCCAAACTCAGACCCGCCAACCGGACAGAGCGCCATTGGGCCGTCTGCGCCGACAAGAGATGGTTGATCGAGCAACTCGGCGATCCAGCGGGTCCCCTCCAAGAAGTCGCGACGGAGCGTGGCTTCAGCCATGAAGCTTGTCAGCGGCCGCGCGAGCCCCACGGCAACGTACTGCTGCTGTTCTCCGCTATGCTCGAGCAACTCCACCACCACCCGAAGCCGCGCAGCCTGCTCGCCGAACAGCACGCCGTATACCCAAAGCGCATTCGTGCGGGCGAGCTGAACGCAACGCGGAAGGGGCGACCTTCGCGGACGGAATCGAGTCGGTCTCGAAGTGCACCCGTTCAGCATCGCGGCTGCCTTTTTCTTTACCTTCGCCGGGACCGCCTACGCCGCCCCTTGCACACAGCTCTGCGGGCCGTGGTCGGCCTTGTCCAGCTGGTGCAGCAGCAGCGAGTTGCCCTCGGAGTCGAGGCACACCGCCATGCGGCAATGCGGCCCTTTGATGACGTCACTCTTGAAGATCACCCCCTGGTCCTTCAGGTGCTGCATCAGCGCGTCCAGATCCGCCACCTCGAGCGCGATGGTCCCACCGGCCTCGGCGCTCGGCTTCTCGGCGCCCGCGTTCGTCAGCGCGACACAACCCCCGCCCGGCAGGTCGTACTCGATCCAGTGCGTCTCGTTGAAGCTACCGTGCATGCCCACTTCGAGGCCCAACGTCTCTTCGTAGAACTTGCGCGCCCGCTTCGCGTCGAGGATCGGATAGTACGAAAACGCCATCTTCTTGATGGCGAGTGCCGCCCGCTTCGCACGCGTCGGGTCCCCGTCGCCTTCGAGCGCCTCGAGCACGCGATCGAGAGCCTCGTAGCTCTGGTTCACGCCGCCTTCCATACCCGAGTTGAGCATCCCGTCGCGCTCTTCCTTGGTGTGGAACAGTGACACGGACACGAGCCGCGTGCGCTCCGCAGCCAGCGCCTCGAGCGTCATCGTCTCTACCGCCACGAAGCCCGGCATCCCGTCCCATTCGAAGGTCTGCACGATGCGCTCAGGTGCCACCACCTCGCGATAACGCCCTTCGAACCCGTGCACCCCTTCGGGGCTGTGCTCGACGAAGCGCCAGTGCCCGCCCCGCTCCACCTCGAACCTTTCGACCACCAGCTGATTGCCCCGTCCCCACCACCGAGCAACGAGCGCCGGATCGGTCATCGCACGCCACACCCGCTCGCGCGAGGCGTTGAAGGTGCGTTCGATGCGGATCTCGCGATCGCTCGGAGTGGTGATGGTCGCTGGACCCAAGCCCTTCTTCATCGTCGTCATGTCGATTCTCCCTTAGTGCGCTCGAGAAACTCGCCCAAGCTATCGAGCCGGCCTTCCAACATCTGGCGGTACCCCTGAATCCAGGCGGCCTCGACGTCCAAGCGCCGCGGCCCCAGCGTGCACGACCGCACCCGACCCAGCTTCTGAGTCGTGATCAGCCCCGCATTCTCCAGCACCTGCACGTGCTTCTTCATGCCGGTGAGCGTCATGCCAAAGGCGAACGCGAGGTCACTGACCGAAGCAACTTCTCCCCGCCCCAAGTGCTCCAAAATACCGCGCCGGGTCCCCGCCGCGAGGGCACTGAACCCGCTGTCCATGCCGGGATAATACTGAACCATGTGGTTCAGTATTCGCGCGCGCGGCGACGGTGTCAACCCCTAACTCGAGCGAGCCACCGGGCTCGCGCTCGACGTCAGAGTGAAAAGGCTTGCGTCGGAGCGTCCCCGTTCTCGAAGGCTAGGTGACCCAATAGTCGGAGAGTGACTGAACCAATGCGCGGCGGCAACTGGGGGCCTCGCGGCCCTGTGTCACCAGGGACACTCATCGAGCCGCTGGCTGCTACCACAGGCGTTGACCGTGCCCTCGACGTTGCAAACCACGGTATTGCTGGCGCAGGGCTCCTCGTTGAGCTCGGTGCCGGTGATAGTGAGGTTTCCGAGCGAGATGTTCGACGTGGGCGTATGTTCGTCGGTGCGCTGAGAGATCCGAACCTCGCCGCCTCCCGAGATCGTGCCGGAGTCCGTCGCGATCTGCACGTTGTGACAGTTCTCGAGTAGGATGGAATTGTTACCGTTGTTCTCTAGCGTCAATCGATCGATAGTCAGGCCGCCGCTATCGGAGACGCAAAAGACCCCGCGACCGCCCCGAATCGCCCGCACCGCGCCGACATGGATGTTGCCCGCGGGCCACTCGTTGCCGATCTTGCCGGCCTCATTGGCGATGCGAAAACCAGCGTATCCGGTGCCTGTCGCCGCGTCCTCGGCGTCCACGAAGCCTACCTCCGCGTTGTTGGTCGCGTTCAGTAGAACACCGGATTCGCCGACATTCCGAGCAACGACTGTCCCGATGATCAATCCGTCGACCCCATACGTCTCTACGCCTTGACTGCTCGTGCCCTCGACGTGGATATCGTCGAGGCGAATATTGGTGACTTGGTTAGCGCGACCCCAGTTGTTGGACTCGCCCGGGTTGTTGTCGATGCGGATACCGAGCCCCTGCCCGTCCAAGCGCATGTCGATCCGGCCCAGGTGCAGCTCGCTGACCTCGCGGAAGAACATCCCGTACAACGGGACCCCCCGAATCGTGGCGTTCGGTATCTCGATATTCGTTCGATTGCGCGCGTACAAAGCTGCTTGGTCGCCAGAGCCGTTGGCATTCGTCACCGTGAGGGTGCCGCACACGTTGAGGATCGTGTAGCTCGGGATGTCGATGCGTTCATTGTTCCCCAGGCTGCCATCGCCCTGCACCAGCACGCTTTGCTTGGTGGTGCGGTTCGCCGTAAGCCCGTTGAGAGCGTTTTCAATGGTGGTTCGCGCATCATTGCCGGAAATGGTCACCACCGCGTCGTAGCCCGACGTGTCGCCGTCGCACGGGTATTGGGCGCTGCTCGGGCTGCCTCCGCCGCCGGTGGTGCTTCCGGTCGACGAACTCGTCGTGCCACCCAGGGTGGTCGTAGTGCTGGCACTCGCGGCGGAAGTCGCAGCGCCGTTCGTCACGGAGCTGCCCATCGCACCACCAGCCCCCGTGCTGCCCGTTGGTGCACAGGCTTGTCCGAGCGGGCACGTGCAAGAGCCATTGGAGCACTGCTCCCCAAGCGCGCAGGCGATCCCGCAGCCGCCGCAGTTCGACGTGTCTGTCAGCGTCTCGATGCACACGCCGGCACACGAGTCCTGTCCTGCCCCGCACCCGCTACCACCAGCGCCGGTTGTGGCGGAACCACTTGCCGCACTGCTGCTTTGCGTTGCGGCGCTCGAGGTTCCAGTCGCGATGCCTGTCGTGCCGGTCACGCTGTCGCCCTCGGCCGTAACGGCCGCAGTGGTAACGCTTTCGGTGGCGTTCAGGGCCGGCTCTTGGGGCCCTGCGTCGCCAGCGCACGCCGCGGCGAACACCAGCGGCAGAATCGCGCTGGCCGATACGTCGAACGTTCTCTGCTCGTGGATCGTGAACACTGATTCTTTCGGCGGGCTAGAGGCGGCTCGTCGGGCCGAGACAGTACAGGGGTAGAATGTTAACAAGGGGTGGACCCGCTTGGACCTTGTTCTCGCACCCCAAAAGCCCTCGGGCAGCGAGCCAGACTGTCCGGCTGCAGCGTTGACGGAACTCTGCGCGAGGGACGCGATTTCAGTCTTCCAGTCGATGTTGGGTCGAGCTCTTAGACATTCCGCACACGTGGAGAATTCGGGTGGCGAGGACCTCACGTTCACGGTCTAGGCGACGGCACGCTGGGCATCTCCGGCGGGCGCTCGATGCGAGACAGGTTCGTCCTGAACAATGGCTGCACGTGGCCTGCGGCGACATGTTCACCTGCCCCTCCGCCGGCAGCATCACCATGTCGGGCCCTCACGGCAACGGCAGCATCGAGATTACGTCCTCGGGCTTCTACGACCTCACCATTGGTGACCGCACCGGCACCCACCGCGCCATGTCGTGGTGCGTGCCCGAATAAGCCGCCCGATTGAGCCGCGCCAGGAGCGCCCGGGTCTTGCACATTGACAGCAAGGCGGAAGCCGAGCAGAAGCAGGCTTCGCTCGAACAGACACTCGGGGAGCAAGACTCGTGACACAAAAGCAGAAAGCTGGGACTGGGAAGCGGCGCTCGGGGCAGGGCAAAGCAAAGCGTTCCCCGGGGACGAAAAGCGCCGCGAACGAGAGGCGGTCGTCCAGGGCGGAGCAGGCGACACCCGCCTCCCCGGCAGGCGAGTCGAGCAGCAAGGCCGTGCCTCTCTGGGTGTGGCTGATCCCGCTGGCGGCAGCCGTGCTCTTGTGGATTTGGAAATCGCCAAAGTCTCCCGAAGCCAGCCCCGGTAGCATCTCGGCGAGCGCGACTTCGGAGCCCGCGCCCTCGGCGGAACGCGCAGCGGAGCTGAAAGCCGGTCAAGCTGTGGAGCGAGAAGATCCGGAAGACAAGGCCGGGATCCCTGCCCCGAGCGACGTCGCAGCCCCCCCGGCCAGCGCCAGCCGCACGGCCAGCGGGCTTGCGAGCGTCGTTCTGCAAGCGGGCAAAGGTGGTGACAAGCCTGGCCCGCGCGACCGAGTGACGGTGCACTACACGGGCTGGACCAAAGACGGCAAGATGTTCGATAGCTCGGTGGTCCGCGGGGAGCCGACTTCCTTCGGGTTGCATCAGGTCATCAAGGGCTGGACCGAAGGTTTGCAGCTGATGACCGTGGGCGAGAAGCGCCGCTTCTGGATCCCCACCGAGCTCGCGTACAACGATCGCCCCGGTAGACCTGCAGGGCAACTTACCTTCGAGGTCGAGCTGCTCGGCTTCGAGAAGGCGCCGAAGCCGCCCGAGGTGCCGAAAGACGTCGCCAAGGCACCGGCCACCGCCAAGAAGACCCAAAGTGGGATCGCGTATCGCGTGCTGAAGAAGGGCACCAAGACGCGCCACCCCAGCGCGACGTCCCAGGTGCGCGTGCACTACTCGGGTTGGACCACCGACGGCAAGATGTTCGATAGTTCCGTCGAGCGCGGGGAGCCGGCGAGCTTCGGTCTGAATCAGGTGATCCCGGGCTGGACCGAAGGTGTTCAGCTCATGGTCGAAGGTGACAAGATGCGCTTCTGGATCCCTGGCAAGCTCGCCTACGGCGACGAACCGAAGCAGCCGGGAATGCCCGCGGGTACGCTGGTGTTCGACATCGAGCTGCTAGAGATCATGACAGCAGAGTGACGCGCTGGCCTCGAACACTCAGGGTTCCAACGAAACCGGATCCGGACCCGCCGCATAGCTCGCCGCGAGCTGTGCTTCGGTCAACGCCGCGGCGTAGATGCGAAACTCGTAGAGGGTTCCGGCGAGCTCTTGGTCGATGACGAATTGGGAGCGTCCGAGCCAATTGTTGACGTCGTCGATGGCCGAGAGCTCACCGTTGAACGCCACCGATCCCTGGAGGCTACCGTTCAGATAGAGAGAGAGCGTGTCGTGCGTATCGTCGACGACGGCAGCGACGTGAGTGGTAGCCCCGGCCGGCAGTTGGACCCCAGCGTCGATGACCGTTTCCCGAGCGGCTCCGTTGAGTGAGTAAGCGAGCCGGAGCGAGCCGTAGATGTGGTTCGGTGTGAGAAACAAGTAGCTGGTGCCGCCGCCTTGCAGGTCTTCACCCTCGTTACTGTTGCCGAAGTCGAAGACACGCTGCCAAACACCGCCGCCGTTCCAATTGACCCAACACTCGAAGGTGGCGTCCTTGAGTTCTCGCATGAGGCCGTTCGGCAGATTGACGTACTGGTCCGAGTCAGCTCCCGCAAGGTCGAGCTTGCCGGAGGACGTCACGGCCGTATTGACGATGCTACCGTGGGCGGTCCCGATCGTATCGTCCGCGCTGCTTCCCAGTGTGTTGAAACTGTAGCGGTGAACGAGCGCCTCGTGACCGAAGCAGTCGTCGGAGTTCCCGGCGCCCGCGGCACCGCTCGAGGCGCCGCTCTCAGCGCACGCTTCTGGGGTGGTGCTCGGAAAGAGTTCGAGCGCGCCTCGCTCGCCGCACCCGGCAGAGAACGCGCTCGCCTGGATCGCGAGCCCCAGCGCGAGTGCTTGGCTCGAGCGATCGAGCACGCGGCGTGCTTCGGGGACCATCGAAGAGGTGAGATAGCGCGTCAGAGGACAGCGGGCCAGCGCTCTGCGAGGGGCGACGGCGGCATCTGCGAGTGCAGGCCAACCACCACGGTGGGAACGATCCCGTGCGTCGCGCTGGAACGGCACGGCTGACGCCCCAGCCTCAGAGCGCGCCAACGTGGTCGAGCAAGAGTACCGGGCGGCGCAGGGCGCGGGAACGCGCGAGATCGACGCGACCAGTGATGATGTATTCGCTGATGTCGTCACCGACCAGGATCGACTGGGCGACGCGCCAGTGTTCTTCGCCGGATTCGAGTACCGTGTGTTGCGGGTTCTTGGCGACCGCGTCGGTGCGGATGCTCTCGCCCGCTTCGAACAGCGGGCGCAGGGCCCGCTCCACGTCCCCTGGAACCAGCGTCGCTTCGCCGGGTTCGACCAGATCCAAGAATGACTCGTAGTCGCGGTCAGCGAGGGCACGTACCAACGAAAAGCAGAGGTTTCGCACCAGCGCCGTGAACGCGCGGCGGTCGCGGGTGAAGTCGTGTTCGAGTTCCACGGCGGGCGTGTCCGAAAGCAGCCGCTCGGGGTGCTGCAGGCGCTCCCACTCGTCGAGCAGGCTCGAGTCGACGCCGCGCACGAGGCTGCCGAGGTAGGCGGTGGCGTCGTCGAGCTCGGACGTGCGCGACGCTTCCGGGATGGTCTGAACCAAGGTTTTGTAAACCTCGGAGAGGTAGCGCAGGAGCAGCCCTTCCGAACGAGCGAGGGCGTACTCCTTCACGTAGCCGCCGAACGGTTGGAGCATTTCGACGATCTGGCGTGCGATCGACTTTGGTTTCAGCGCCTCGCGCACGACCCAGGGGTGATCGGCGGCAAACGCCGCGAAGCTCGACGACAGGAACTCCACGTTCGGCTTGGGGTGCTCGATCTTCTCGAGCTCGGCCATGCGCTCATCGTACTCGACGCCCGCGGCTTTCAGTTCGGCGAGCTTCTCGGTCTTGAGCTTGTCTACCTGTGCCCGCAAGATGACTTCGGGATCCTCGATCACGGACTCTACTAGACTGAGCACGTCGAGCGCGTAACTGGGGCTGTCCTTGTCGAGACGCTCGATGGCGTCGACGACGAACAGGCCGAGAGCTTGCAGCAGCGAGAAGTTGTCCTGCAGCTCCGCGTGCAGGCAGATCCCGCCGCCTTCCGCCGCGCTGCGAAACTCCACGATCCCGGCCTGCCACAGCGAACGCAAGAGCTCGATCGCTCGCTTCTTGTGCTGGCGCTGCTTCGCCGGCGGTTCGAGACTCTCTCGGACCAGACGCTTCATGGCCCCACAGCCGCCTTCGGGGCGGCCGAGCACCCCGAGCAGCATACCGTGCGTCACTTCGAAGCGCGAAGTGAGCGGCTCGGGCGCGCCCGTCGTCAAGCGGTCGAACGTCGCCTTGTCCCAGGGGACGTAACCCCATTCCGGCGGCTTCTTGCGCACGAACTTCTTCCTGCCCTGCGCAGCGGCCTTCACTTCGAGCTTTCGATTCTCGACCACGTGCTCGGGAGCGAGCGCCACCACGAAGCCCTGATCGTCGTAACCCTTGCGCCCCGCGCGCCCCGCGATCTGCTGAAAATCGCGCACGCTCAAGAGGCGCACCTTCTCGCCGTCGTACTTGCACAGCTTCGTGAACAGCACCGTGCGAATCGGCACGTTCACTCCGACGCCGAGCGTGTCGGTCCCGCAAATGACCTTCAGCAGCCCGCGCTGCGCGAGCTTCTCTACCAACAACCGATAGCGCGGCAGTAGACCCGCGTGGTGCAAGCCGATCCCGTGCCTCAGCAAACGCTGCACGTCCTTGCCGTGCGGGCTCCTGAAGCTCTCGCCGCGTAGCGCCTCCGCGATCGCCCTTTTCTCGTCTTTCGTGCAGTAGTCGAGGCTCGACAGGTCCTGCGCCGCCTCGGCCGCGCCGCGCTGCGTGAAATTGACGACGTAGACGGGCGCCTTCCCAGCTTCGACCAGCGTCTTCGTGGCTTCCTGCAACAACTTCTCTTCGTAGCTGAACTCGAGCGGCACCGGGCGTGTGCCCGAGCGCACGGTCGTGACCTCCACGCCGGTTTGACGCTCGATCAGCGTTTCGAACGCGCTGACGTCGCCGAGCGTTGCGCTCATCAAGACGAACCGAACGTGGGGCAGCGTGAGCAGCGGAACTTGCCAGGCCACCCCCCGCTCGCGGTCCGAGAAGTAGTGAAACTCGTCCATCACGACGTAGTCCACGTCGGCGTCCGCCCCACCCCGAAGCGCCATGTTGGCGAGAATCTCGGCCGTGCAGCAGATGACGCGCGCGTCGCGGTTCACCGTCGCGTCACCGGTCATCATCCCAACTTCGGAGGGCCCGAGCTCGCGGCACAGCGCGAAGAACTTCTCGCTCACGAGCGCCTTGATCGGACACGTGTAGAACGAGCGCCGGCCTTCCGCGAGCGCCTTGAAATGGACGGCCGTCGCGATCAACGACTTCCCCGACCCCGTGGGAGTATGCACGATGACGTGGGTACCGCTCATCAGCGCCAAGATCGCTTCCTCTTGGTGCGGGTAAAGCGTCAGGCCGAGCGCTTCGACATAGCGCAAGAAGCCCTCGAGCATGGCGTCGGGCCCAGCACCCTCGGGCGGCAGGCAGGCGATGAGCGGAGCAGTCTCGGTCACGGCCGTCTCCTATCACACCTGCGAAGCGTGCTCAGGCCTTTTGAGCTGCAGCGCTCCGGCATGAGCGACGGCCTCGTCGAACGCCTGGCTCGGCCGGCGCGACCCAAGCTCGGACCGCCCGGGTTTACCTCAACCGTTCTCCAGGTAGCGGCTCATGAGGGTCGCCAAGCCAAGGAAGCTAAAAAACCCGGTGATATCGGTGACGGTAGTCAGAATGATCGACGACGCGGTCGCCGGGTCACGACCGAGCGCAGTCAGCACGACGGGGATCACCGCGCCTGCGATCGCAGCCAGCATCATCGAAATGACCATCGAGATACCGATGACCGCACACAGTCCGACGTTCCCGCTCCACAAGAACACGCCCAGGGAAGTTATGGAGCCGACGACCACGCCGTTGATGGCCGCGGCCGCGCATTCCTTCTGCACCACCTGCCAGCCGTGCACCAGGCGTATTTCTCTGAGCGCCAACCCGCGGCTGATGACTGCGAGCGCCTGCGCTCCCGTATTCCCGGACTGCCCGGCGACCACCGGCAGCAAGATAGCCAGCGCGGTGAACTTGGCGATAGTGCTGTCGAACAAGCCCACCACGGCAGAGGCAGCAAAGGCGGTGAGCAAGTTGAGCGAAAGCCATGGTAAGCGGCTCTTCACCGCGAACCATGGCGATGACAGGGCCCGTTCTTCCGAGCCCGCGCCCACCATACGCTGCAGGTCATCCGTCAAAGCCTGCTGGGCCGCAAGCACCAACCCATCATAGCGAATGATGCCGAGGAGCCGGCGTTCGAGGTCGACGACCGGCAAGCTCGCCAGGCGGTGTTGTTCCATCAGTTCGACGACCTCGTCGCGACTAGCCATGGGGTTCACCACCGACACCTCTCGATGAGTCAGCGATCCGAGGGTGGCATCGGGAGATGCGCCCACCAGCTCTTGCAGCGGAACTACGCCGAGCAAGATCTCGGCATCATCGCAGACCATGATGTCGGTGACGCGGCGGCTTCGCAGTTGCCTCACGCTCGCGAAGACAGTCTCGATCCGCGTGTCGGTGGCAAACGGCACGACGTCAGCCTCCATCAGCGCGCCTGCAGTTCCCGGCGGGTAGCTGAGTGCCAGCGCGATGTCCTGAGATTTACGCTGCGGCAGCAGATGCAGCAAACGATCGCGTTCCTCTGCTTCGAGCAACGCCAGCCAGCGTGCGGCGCGAGCCGCATCTTCCTGGGTGAGCGCTGCCTCTGCCAGCGCCGGTTCGAAGCTCGCCAGGGTCGATGCGGCACGGTCGGCGTTCATGCGGCGCATGACCGCCAGGCGCTCGTCGGGCGGAATCAGGGCGAGCGCTCCGGCTGCCTCTTCTGCCGAACCTTGCTCGAGCACGTCCGCCGCGGCGCCCGGATGCTCCAGCATGAAAGCGCGCGCCACCTGCTCGGTCAGCGTCGCCTTCATGCATCGTCCTTCCGCGGTTGCAGCTGACCGAGCACGGCTGTTTCGCCCAAGTCCAAGATAGCCGAAGCGCCCAACCAATACAGCTCCGCCAACGCCGAGGAGGCCTCCTTCCGGGATCCGCTGCTCTGAGCCTTGCCGCTCTCGGCTTCGAGAGCCCGGAATTGCGAATAGCGGAAAGCGCCGATGAAACGCTGGCGATCATCCACCACGGGCAACGCGTGGACTTTGCGCCAACCCGGATGGGCCAAGACGCTCTGTAGCGGGTCCTCCGCGAGCAGCCGCTCAGGATGTGCGATCATGACGTTGGCCACTGGCTCATGCGGAGCAGCACACAAAAGCTCCCGCATGCTCGATACTCCGACGAGCTGGTTCTCGTCGTCGATCACGTACACGTATTGCATCGCCCCTTCCGCGGCCTGTCGCACGACAGCGAGGGCGTGCGCCACGTCGGCGTGCTTACGCACGGCTGGAGCGACTGGGTCACAGCGGCTGCCAACCTGATCGGGCCCATACCCCAGCAACACTGCGATGCGTTGGCGAGCGTTGCCTGCCAGGTCTTCCAACAACCCCTTTTGGCTCGCCTCCGGGACTCGGCGCAGCAGTTGGGCTGCCTCCTGCGGATTCAGTCGCTCTAGCACCGCCCGCGCTGTCTTCTCTGGCATTGCGCTCAAAGCCTGGGCACCAGCGAGCGGGACTGCGGCTGCGATGACCTTCGCGGCTACTTCGGAAGGGAGCTGCTCCAGAAATCCACTCAAGGCCTCCCTGGGAGCCGTTTCTACCAGAGCCGCGACCCGCATCGGGTGTTGTTCTGCGAACGCCAGTGCCAGCTGACCGAGAACCGTCATTTCTCGCCCGACTTTAGCACCAATGTCGAACGCTCGGCGGTGAGCTGCACGGCGGGCACGACCACTTCGCCTTCCTCGGTCTCCACGATCACCGCAATGTCGGTGATGCGCGCGATGCGCCCGCGCACGTCCTGGAAGCGAATCGTCTGTCCCGCTTGATACGTGCGCTGGATGTAGTGCGATGACAGCACGTTGGCAACGAGTTCTCGGCAGCCCAGCCCGAACGCGAGCGCTGCTCCACCCAGCATCGCGGCGAGCAGAATCAACAGCGTCGTCTTGAGGAACGATACCTCGACGCCGAGCTGATCGAGCCCGATGAGAGCAGCGGAGACGAAGAGCGCCAGCTCCGCCAGCCGACCCAAACGTGCCGCCCCCGGAGTCTTCGTAGTGCGGGCGGCTTTGGTGACGAGCTGCCGAGACAGCCGAGCGAGAATGCCCCCGATCGCGACGATCAGAATCGTCGCCATGACGCGGGGCACGAAATTAGCGACCTGAGCGAGCCAACCCGTAACGACGGGGAGCCCCAAGGTTTCGGTAGCAGCCATGATGAAGAACAGCAAGATGGCCCAATACACGATGCTGCCGAAGGCAGCCTCGACGCGGGAGGTGTCGAATTGCCGTTCACTCTTGACGAAACTTCCCAGCCAATGACCTCCTCGACGGACCAGCCCTCTCGACAACCGACGGCACAGCAGAGCAAGCAAGAAGCCAGCGACGAGGGTCAAGCTGGCCGTGACCAAGTTCGTAGGGATGCCCAGCTGCTCGAGCAGCCGCGTGTAATGCTCCCAGGGAATGAGACGCTCGCTTGCCATGATCAACGGCTCCTCTCGCGTTTGAACGAGGCGGGAGCTTACTGCATGACGATCTCATCGGTCACCGCGATTCTTCAGTAGCCGTGGTTCTGGTCCCCGGCCCGCGAACGATGCCATCAGCGGAGTGCCCGTGACGTCGCGAGCGTTCCCCACCGCGCACCAGCCACCCCGCCCGAACAGTCGATCGTGGCGAGGAAACCCCCACGCTTGGATGCGGTCGCGGTCGAGCTGGGGAGTGACCCAGGAGCGCATCCGTCGGATCGATGCGGACGTAACTCCGTTGGCGAGCCGCGCTCGACAAGGCTGCGTCAATACGCACGCCGCCTCTGCCCATAACCCATTGGGACCAGGCACTATCGGAATGACTTCGCTCCTATTCTGTCCTCGCTCACGTTGCCAGGCGTTGACGTGTACATCAGCGATGTAAGAGCCAGCATCCCGCCGCCGGCCAAGATCAAGGCTGCTACCATCAACGTGAGTTTCCCCCTACGCTTTCTCTCTATTTCCTTCAGTGAGGTATCGATTTCGTCGTCCAGTGCAGTTTTCATGATTTCTCTCCTTCCGAGGCCACTTCGAAGGCCGATCGCCAGAAGTGCATGAATCGCGCCAGTTACCCATGACATCGCGCATTGCATCGCAGGGGCACCCTTCCTGCACAAAGCAGGCACACAGCAGGAAGCACTTGGACCGGGATCAGTCACGAGCTCGAACCCAAGCGCTGAAAGGGGATCCCAGCCTCGAGAAGCGGTCGAACGCAGTTGGCCCTGGTGTACCTTGCTGATGCGCCTCGGTCCCCGGGGTTGCCCGCCTTTCAGCACGCCGGCAATTGCGAAAGGGCCGGCGCTGGCGTCCAAACCTCCAAGAGATCGAAAGCTGCAACGTCGCCACGTCGTGTCGTTCGTGATCGAGAACTGCGGGGGCGTGGTGGTACCCTTCGGCCCAGAACTGACATGGGTTGGTCGCCGCAGCAATGAGCCTGGGCTTGACGGGCTCGCTGCTAGTGAACCGGCTTTAGCGAGCAGGTGCTCCACCCGCTCCCGCCAGGCAGCTCGCCGCGCCCGCTGGTCTTTCGCCTTCGTAGAACTCGATCTGGTCCAGCCAGTATTCGTGGTGATTGTTCGGCGCAGTACCGGTATAGGCGTAAAACTGCAAGGCTGTCAGTTCAGCGGCGTTCACTGGGCCGTCCTCCGGACTCCAGGAAACGGGCTCGAGTTCGGAAAAGCTGAACGCGTACTGTCGCCAACAATCGTCGAGGTCGACTTCGACCTGATGGGTGCCGTAACACCTCGAAGTGCAACGGCCGCCTTGCTCGACGGGAGTGACATCGAGTTCAGCAACTCCGACGGCAAAGCCACCAACGTTGCCCTTCGCCCAAAAGCTGATGCCGTCCCAGGCCGTGGCATCGTAGGCGCACGCGCGATTCTCTGCTTCGTCCCAGGCAAAGTTGACTCCGAATCCAGAACCCCAACTGGTGAAGCCGCCACCTTGCACGTGCAGAGCGAGACCTTCGTCGCCCGGCCCGTCCTGCGTCAGCCTCCAAGCGGACGCCGTGGGTGTCTGCTGCCCGCCCGATCCGTCGTCGAAGTCGAACCACATGCCGCGGCGACCATCCCCCGAGATGAAGGCGTCGCCATCGTCGAAGTCCTCGATCGAAGCAACGTCACCGGAAGCCTCGACTGTGCACGCGGGTTCGGCCGGTTCCCTCGCTGGCTGGGGGAGGTCTCCCGTTTCGATGACCTGGTCGAGGGCGGCGCGGTCGAGCCAGTGACCGCGCACGCTGACACCAGAAATCTTCCTCAATGCGTCCAAGCTCTCGAAGGGGTCCGCACCAAGCAGTACGAGGTCCGCGCGCGCGCCGACCTCGATCGTGCCGAACTTTCCGGACTGATCCAAGAACTGAGCGGGCTTCGCAGTAGCAGCGGCCAAAGCCTCGTGCGGTTCGAACCCGGCCTCGACGAAAGTGCCCAGCTCTTCGTGCACAGCCTCGCCAGCGTACAAATAGGGCATGCCGAAATCGGTGCCGACCAGCAGCTCGGCACCAGCTTCATGGATCTCGCGCACGATCGCGAGCAGCGTGCTCCACGCCTGATCGCGTTTGTCGTACCACTTGGGATCCAGGGCCGCTCGTGCCTCGATTTCGGCCGTCCACCGCTCTCGGACCACGTTCGAGATCTGGCTCAGCTTCGGCTCCGCCGACCACAGCTCCCACTGATCGGGTGGGGCTTGTAGCACTCGATGCATGCGGAGCGTCGGCACGAGCCACGTGCCGTGCTCCTTGGCGATCCGCGCCAGGGCTCCCGCACCCGCGGCATCAGCGCCGGACCCCATCCGCAGCGACCACTCGGTACTGGAAACGTCTTGCGTAAGAGCTGGCGGCTCTCGCTGCAAGTCCTGAAGCATGCCACTCAAGTGCTCGCAAGAATCATAGTCCGCCTCGTACGCTTGTCGCGCGGACAGCGCGACGGGGGTATGCCCGACCGCCTTCATACCTAGCGCGTGGGCTTGATCGACTGCAGCCAGGAAGGCATCGGCGCTCAAGTTGTGGTACAGCTTGATCTGATCGAAACCACTTTTCTGGTAGCTGATCACACGCGCGCGCGCTTCTGCCGCGTCCCGAACCGGGAATAGCTCGGGATAGGCGGGCGGGTCGCCGTCCAACATAGGACTCGCCACGATCAGGGTAGGTCCAAGGCGTTCGCCAGCCGCCACCGCGTCCCGCATGCTGAGATCGGTGGAAAACCCATGCATGATTCGCAGCGTGGTTACACCGTAGGCCACGTAGCGAGCCATGTCTTCGGGCGACGCCGCGTGAGAATGCATGTCGGCCAAACCCGGGATCAGGTATTGACCAGCGGCGTCAATCACCTGATCGTCGGCGCGCCGCTTGAATGTGCGGGGGTCGACCACTGCCACGACTCGCTCCCCCTCGACGATGACGGTCCGAGGCTCCGCTGGATCGCTTCCGGTCATGCTGCGCACTCGAACACCATGCATAACGAGGCGCGTCGGCGGCGGCTCCACCACATCGTGCCCCTGTGGCCCTTGACGCGATGATCGAGTCGAACAGCCGAGCGGCGCCAAGCACCACCAAGATGCCCACGCAGCCAGAAGCACGTAGAGAGTCCTAAAACGAGAGGTTTGCCGCATGGCCCGTGGTCCTTCCTGAAGCGCAACCGACAGGAGCAGGTGTCGGCACGTGGATGGATGGGTGTCCAACCCGCCCCGAATCTTGTCGGACTTTCGCCGCACGAAGGGCCAATGCTGGTGATTGGCGAAAAAAGAGCAACGCCACGAAATAGTTGGGATGAGCTACCGGGGCCGCGGACATGGAGGTTCATACGTGAGCGATCTCGATCTCGATCTGGCGACCGACCGCTACGAGCGCGTGGTGGAACAAAATCTGAACGCCGTGTGGCGCGTGGCGCGGCGCTGCGGTGTGCACACGAATCACCTCGACGACATCATCCAAGAGGTGTTCTTAGTCGTGTCGCGCAAGTTGTCCCAGGTCGCACCCCGTGCTGAACGCGCCTTCGTGGTGGCGGTGACGACGCGAGTGGCGGCGAACTGGCGGCGCAGCCAAGCTCGACACCCGGAAGTCCCCATGGGCTGGATAGAAGACATCCCCATCGTTGAGAGCCACGACTACGAGCCCGTCGAACGCCGTCAAGGGCTCGAGCTCTTGCAGAAGGCTCTCGAGCTGATGACAGAAGCTCAGCGCGAAGTATTCATCCTGGCAGAGCTCGAACAGCTGACTGGGGTTGAAATCGCCGCGCAGCTCGGTCTGAACGAAGCTACTGTGGTCTCACGGCTCCGGCGCTCGCGCGAGCTGTTTCGCCAGTTCTGCCATCAGCAGCAAAAGCGAACGGCGCTTGGCCGGCTCCCGAACGCCTTGGAGGCTGGCTGAAATGACCGACGCGTTCCGCGAGGGCAGTCACCGACGGCTGCTCGAACGACTCGTGACGTCGCACCACGCCGACGAACCCACGAGCGAGCGGCGCTCGGCGTTGCTGCGTAGACTCCAGCGTACGCAACGAGTCGAGGCGGTACCGGCAACCGATTCCGAAGCAGGTCATCGCAGGTTGACGAACCCAGCCTCCGCAGGTCTGGCCGCGGCCGCAGCGTGTTTGCTCCTGACTGCGGCCGCAGTTTGGTCGCAGAACCGCGCTGCTTCAGCGAATTCCACCAGCAACCAGCCGGCGCCTTCCGCATCCACTGCTGCCCACGCTGCTCCTTCGGTACGGGCGTGCCTCGTAGCGCGCGGCACCGATGGGCGCTTGTGGGACTCGACTCGGACCACTCCAGACCTGATTCAGGCCGATGGTCGCTTCGGCCGTTGGATGCACCAGTGGCCGGAACGCACGGCAAACGGCATCGCCGCCGCCAGCCTCACGCCGTTGGCCGGCGGCGACGCCGGCTTCGCGCTCACCTTAGCTGGTTCGCATGCGCCAGGCTGGGGCGCCAAGCTCGGGTCGGGTCTGCGCGTTCATCTGGGCGCCGCCCCGGACCAAGTGCGCTTCGACTGTTACGACGCCTCGAAATACGCTGGCGTGAAATTCAGTGCCCGCGGTAGGGGCGTCGTGTTCGTCCTGTTGCAAACCGTCGACAGCGTGCCAATGGCGCTCGGGGGAACGTGCACTGAGCGTTGCTGGTTCACCAATTCTCATGCCGTAGCCCTCACCCCCGAGATCCGCGAACACCGCATCACCTGGGATCGGTTCATGAAGCCCAACTCTAGCCAGTCGGTACCTTCGCGCCTGACTTTACTCGAGTTCTTCGTTCAGCCTCAACCGGAGCCCTACGAAGTCGTCGTCACGAACGCAGCGTTCATGACCGAACAGGACGCGAGTCGCCCCGCACACCACGAAGCGCCGTCGTCACCCGAGCCGTAGGGATCGCTCCCCGCGCCCTACGGCTCGATCGCGTGCAGCTTCACTCGCACGTCCCAGGTGGAGTCGACGTACTGATACAATAATGCTCGCCCCCCCGCTTCCGCAGCGGAGCAGCCGCTGAGAGCGTCTTCGCCCGAGGCGGCAAGGCTCGCTCCGCAGCCCCAGCGGCGACGGACTCATCTGAAGGCCCACGCGGTGGGACGGCAAAGACCTTCTGCTCGGTAACCCAGGTCGACCCGTGGCGTCGAAAGATGTGGGGGTCCAGAGCTGCTCAGCTGAGCGAATTCACCCGCCCACGGTAAAGCTTCACCCCCGTGAGCTTTCCCTGTAATGCGCGCGCTTGCCCGGCGTCTGCCCAGTTGAACCGCGGAAAGCACCGCAAGCAGGAGAGCAATCACCATGAACAAGCAGAGCCAGAACGTGAATCGAGCCAGCACCAGCGGTAACCGAGGCAACGACGCTGGGTGCCCGTGCGCACCGCAGCCCAACAACGAGTCGGCAGAACGCGGTTGCTGCTGCGGCAG
>JAICQQ010000201.1 GCA_025937785.1 Polyangiaceae bacterium | reverse complement strand
TCGAGGGTCGAGGCGATGCAGCTCGGCAGGTTGATGTCGGCCGCGGCACAGCCTGCAGCTTGCCGTGCGTCCAGCTCGCAAGTTTTCCACGACCAGCCAAAGGCCGCGTTTGGATCGGGTAAGTACGCAGCGGAGAGGCTTGGCATGTCGTCGAACTCGCCGAGCTCGAAGCTTGTGGTGGGCTCGGTGCCGGCTCGACTGAAGAAGGCGGTGCCGTGGAGCGTGACCGGGTTTTCGAGCAGGCCGTAAATCCGCTCTTCGAAGTCACCCTGCCAATTGCCCTCCGTAGTCCGATCGAGCGCAAAGGTGAGCGAGCGTCCGATGGGGCGGGCGAGGTGATTCGCATCGCCGCCGGCGGCTGCGTCAACCCGCTGCGTGATCGTGAATTCGAGCCCGTCGCTCACGGTGTAGATGCCGCGGCCCCCCGCGGTGCCGAGCGACTCCGGGAACAAGAGCGAGCGTATGGGATCGACTCTGACCTCCACGTCGCCGTTGTGCTCCTGCAGTTCGAGAAACATGGAGGCATTCCCAAAGGGAACCGCTCCAGAGCCGTAGCGGAGGACTCCCTGATACGTATCGGTCATACCAATGCGGATCGGTGCGTCGACCACCAGATTCCCGAGCTCGGTGTAGATGTGGACGGTGCCGAAAGCTTCCAAGCCCTCAAGTCCTTCTGGATCGACATCGATGCTGAGTATGCCGTCTTCGTCGATCTCGCCGCGAGGCTCGGCGATCGCCAGATGTGGGCCCATCAGCTCGACGCGGTAGGCGAGGGGAGCGGCCGACTGATTGTGGAGCGTGAGCACGAGTTTGGTGTCGTCCTCGGTGAGCCTAACGCTGGTGGGGTTCACCGTCACCGTGCCGACCTTCTCTGTGACCGGCGCCGGGTCGCGGTCTTCACTGTCCGCCTCGATGCAGCGCCCACGCTCCGAGCACGCCCGGTCACCTTCGCAATCGGCGTCGCTTTCGCAAACGCTGATGCATTCGCCGAGATCGCAGAATTCGCCTCGTCCGCAGTCGGCGCTAATGACGCAGTAGTGCCCACCCGAAGTGCTCGGCTGCTCGGTGCCGTCGGAGTCGCCAGGATTGGCACCCGCGGCGCCGCTCGGGCCCTCGCCACCCGCTCCGCCAGCTGCAGCAGAGCTATCGGGCGTAGGGTCGAACAGGTCGCCAGGTTCTTTGCTTGATGTGCTCGGCCCCGATGGATCGCGATCGCCCTGGCAGCCCACTTGGCTCACCAGAGCGATCAGGGCGACCGGGGCGATCGGGCACAACGCCAGAAACGTGTTTCGATGAAGCATGGTTCGTGTTCTCCGTTGCGTAGGCACCCAGCAGGTCACAAGGTTGACCAGTAGACTTGGAGGTGTTCGCCGTCGGCAGCCTGCGCCCCGGCCACTGCAGATCCGCCGCGTCCTGGCTCTCCCAGGTTGAATGTGCAGTCGCTCAAGACGGGGTCGTCGCCCACCACGACGATGCCGATGGAAGGACCACCGGCGCCGGCGCCGCCATGGCCACCGCGGCTGCCATCTCCGCCACGACCGCCGTCTTGCCCCTGGTTCGTGCTGGTCTGAGTGCCCGCCGCGGTAGAGCCATCGC
The DNA here is from genome assembly GCA_025937785.1 of Polyangiaceae bacterium. Classification (GTDB taxonomy): domain Bacteria; phylum Myxococcota_A; class Polyangia; order Polyangiales; family Polyangiaceae; genus JAICQQ01. Next base: position 12,979 of record JAICQQ010000201.1, on the reverse strand, counting down.
CCCCGGTGCCCGGTTCGCCGCCCTTCTGACCGAGACTGCCTTCACCGCCTCTTCCGCCATCGCCACCGTCGCCGGTGATGATGGTCGACCGTTCCATGATGAATTGACTGTTGATGACGACGAGGCCGATGGACCCCCCACCAGCGCCACCAGCAGTGCCAGGAAACCCGGCGCAGCCTCCGTAGCCACCCTGACCGCCGCCACCCCCACGGCTGAAGTCGCCCTCGCAGAACCCCTGGTTTGTGAACGACATGATGCTGTTGCCTCCGTTACCGCCTCGGCCGGGCAGGCCTCGCTTGCCGGGATCACCGTTCGTGCCGCCGTTCGTGGCCCGGTAGAGACCGTCGGAGATGCTCCCGAATCCCGAGATACTCGTGGAACCGTCTTTGGCTGCAGCGCCGTCGCTTCCATCGAGGGAGGACGTCTCGGGGGAACCCGCTTGTCCCGCCCCTCCGTCCACGGTATCGCCACACGAAGCTCCGGAGAGCCACGCGTTGGCGCCATCGCCGCCGCGACCGCCGCGGTTCTGATAAACGCCGTAAGGGTCGGTGCACTGGAGCGTGAACCCAGCACCGCCATACGCTGCTTCTTGGCAGGCCGAAGCGAGGGTGTACCGTGTTTGACACTTCGCCAGCTGCGCCTCGTCGCCATCGGCACCCGCGCGTGCCGGAGAGTCGTCGTGCACCTCACCATCGATGCCCTGCTTGCCAGGGGCACCCGCCTGCGCCCGCAGCTCGACACGGGAAAAGTGGACGCTGTTCGAGTTGACGACGCGAGCCGCCTGAGAACTCTCGCTAGCTGCTGCGGTTGGCGGCGCCCGCAGCGCAAGACGATCCACCACAAGAGCGACCTCGACCCCGACGACGCTCAGGGGGACGCCTGCTTCTGGCTCGATGCTGGCCCGGTCGGTGATGCGACGCCAGCTGTTTTCGCAGTCGTAGCCACCGTAAAGGCTAACAGCGTGCTCGAGCACCACGTTCTCGACGTAAGTGCCGTTGCAGATATAGACGTTCTTGTCCTGCTCGCTCGCGAGCTCGACGGCGTGTTGAAGGGTTTGGACTGGAGCGTCCATCGTCCCGTCGGCTTCATCGGAGCCACCATTGGCGACGAACACCGCCCGGCTGGCGTCCCCGTCGATGCCATCGCAGTTGGTGTCCGAGAAGTCGCTATCGGGCTCGTCTTCGGTGGGAACGCATTCGGGCTCGTGCTCCTCCTCGGATCCGGCGCCGGCAGCTCCTGCGGCGCCGGCGTCCCCGGCGGTACCAGCGGCGCCAGCGTTGCTTAAAGCGTCGTCGCCGTGAGCTTCGGTGCCCCCGGCGCCGCCCGCGTTGTGGATCTTGGGTGGAGGAACGACTTCAGCGCCGGCCGCCCCTGCAGCGCCAAGATTTTCCGGATCCTGCTTGTTGGATTTTTGACCGTCGCTGCCACAGGCTGCGAAGAGCCCAATGGCGCTTAGGCCTAGGCCTAGGCTTCCCCAACCGATCGTGCGTACAAAACGCTTCACGTTCGCCTCCACAGTGCGTGCCGGTGCCATTCGCTGAGCGACCCTGCGGTCGGCTGCGAACAAGCCTCGATTTTGATGACATGAGGGATCTCGTCGGGGCGTCCGGAGTCGTTGCGTAGAAAAGTTGCACCCCGCTCTCTTTTCTTCCTCGGCAGATGCCGACCATTGGTCGGGCGCGAGAGCTGTCTCACCAAAGTAACTTTTTCGCACAACGGATTCAGAGCCCCTGCCGAGAACTCCCATGTGGAACGACAAGCAGGCATAATCCGATTGGTAAGCTGGTTGGTGGCGGTGGCGCTGATGACGGCGTCGCTTGTGACAAGGGCAAGCGGCGTCGACCCGACCAAGCTGAGCCTGCCAAGTGGGCCCGCCTCGATCGAGGGGCTGGGTCGGAACTTCGAACCGTCGCTGTCGACGGGAACCGCATCCTACGGCGTTGAGATTGCCGTACCGCCCGCAGCGGGGGGATTTTCGCCGAAGTTGAGCTTGGACTACGACTCGGGCGGCGGTGTGTCGGAACTCGGCATGGGCTGGCGGATCGGCGGACTGCCGACCATTCGGCGCCGGGTGCACGAGGGGCTGCCTCGCTTCGATGAAACCGATGCCTTCGAGCTTTCCGGAGTCGGCCTGCCTTCGGATCTGCTGGAAGTTGAGACAGGACTCTATCGGCCGGAGCTCGAGTCGGGAGCGTTTGTGCGGGTTGTGCGGAGCGACGCCGGCGACGAGTGGGAAGCGCGGGTCAAATCCGGCGTGGTGTTTCGGTTCGGGGGCTCGGGATACACCGAGCACGAAGGGGACCAGGTCGCTACCTATCTGCTCCGCGAGCAGCTGGATCTGCACGGCCATCGCATCGCGTACGAGTGGGATACGAGCGAGGGGCATGCCCTGCTCGAGCGCGTGGTGTGGAATGATTTTGGTGATGAGGTGCGACAGGAGCTGGTGCTGAGCTACGAATCGCGGCCGGATGTGCACGAGTTGTTCTCGGCGGGCATCCGGCAGGTGCTGTCGAAGCGCCTGGCGATGGTCGAGGTGCTGCTGGGCGGGAAGCTGGTCCGGCGCTACTCGCTCGCGTACGGCGAGGCGCCGCATTCTAGGCTTGAGCGCGTGACTATGGTAGGCACCGATGGCGAGACGGCGCTGCCGACGCTGTCATTCGAGTACACGGAGCCGAGCTTCGCGAGCGACGATCAGGTAATCGTCATGGAGTCGCCCCCGGGACGCTCGCCCGCGGACGGCGACACGATGCTGGCCGATCTCAACGGTGACAGTTTGCCCGATTTGATCGTGGCTGAGGCTGGCAGCTATCAGAGTTACGTGAACCAGGATGGCGCGGCGTGGAGCGCGACCAAGGTCTGGACGGACAGCGTGACCCCGAGCGTCTCGCTCTCGAGCGAAGGCGGGCAGCTGGCCGATGTGGACGGCGATGGCGCTATCGATTTGCTGGTCAAGAGCGCCGACGAGTTTCGCTACTTCCCGGGCCTGAGCGCCACCGAGTTCGGGGCGTCGCGCGACATTCGCCGTAAACCCAACTTCAGCTTCGAGGACCCCGACGTGCGACTGGCGGACTTCGACGGCGACCGCCGGATGGATGTGGCGATCACGACCGACGCGGGCCTCAGCATCTCCTACAACTTGGGGGGACAAGACTGGGAAGAACCCGTCGATGTCGGGGTCATCGATGCGCGGCAACCGCTGCGTTTCTCCGATGACCACGTGTCGCTGTGCGACGTGAACGGCGACCGCGTGCAGGACTTTTGCTACCTCCTGAGTGAGTCGCTGACCTACTGGCTCGGTCGAGGGCGCGGGCTGTTCGAGCCTGCCCGCACGGCGGAAGGCGTGCCGGATTTCGAGGACGCCGAGCCCTATCGCCTGATCGACTTGAACGGCGATGGCTGGATCGACTTGGTGCGTGTGGGCGTGGGCCGCGTTTTCTACGCGCTCGCTCGGGGCATGGGGAGCTTCGACGAGGTGCGCACGATCGAGGACACGCCGCCTGGCGGTCCCGATGTGCACGTCGAGTTCGCGGACATGAATGGCTCCGGCACCACCGATATCGTGTGGATCGATGTCACCGGTAGCGAGGACGAAGCCTGGCGCTACCTCGAGCTGTTTCCCGAGGGGCGTGGCGGCTTGCTGTCACGGATCGACAATGGGCTCGGCAAAGTCACCACCATTGAGTACACCTCGGCAGCCAAGCTGGCGGCTGAAGCGCGGGTAAGCGGACACGACTGGTCCACACGGCTCAACGTGGCGACGGCGGTGGTGAGCCGCGCCACGCTGGACAGCTCGCTCGGCGATCCGCTGCTCGTGACGGAGTACTCGTATCGAGACGGCACGTGGGATCCAGTGGAGCGAACCTTTGCGGGGTTTGCCAGCGGCACGCAAGTTCAGATGGGCGACGACACCACGCCGACGCTAGTAACCGAGAGCGAGTTCGACGTGGGGCTCGAGTACCGGCCGCTGAGGGGAGCGGTGCTCGCAAGCGAGCAGCGCGATGAGAGTGGCGGGGTGTTCGTGCGGACTACGAATGGCTACGAAAAGGTCTCCCTCGAGGAATCCGTCGATGGCCGCCATGTGCTGTACGCCTACAAGGCGAGCGAGCGGGTCGAGCATATCGAGCTTGGCGACGAGGCGGACGCACGAACGACGCTGACCGAATGGGAGCAGGATGCCTGGGGCAACGTGATCGAGGAGCGGCGCTGGGGTGAGGTTGTCGGCGAGGATTATCGGGCTGGTGACGACGAGGCCATCACGCGGACCACGTATGGGATCAACGAGCGGGACTGGTTGGTCGGTTTCGTGGCGACGCGGGAGCTGCTCAATGCCAAGGGGGAGCGTGTCGCGCTCGAGCGCAACTACTACGACGGCGAGCCCTTCGAGGGGCTACCCCTGGGCGAAGTCGCGCGCGGGGACTTGAGTCGCAGCGAGGCTTGGGTGGGGCCGGGGGCGGAGGACTTCGAGCTCTCGATGTCGACCCGCTACAATCAGGAGGGTCAGCCTGTGGAGACGCGGGATGCTCGGGGCGGTGGGCGCTTTTACGAATGGGACACTGAGGACCACACGACGCTGCTCAGTGAGAGCGTCAAGCTTGAAAGCAAGTTCGATCTCACTGAGGAAGCAGTGACCGATCGCCGTTTCGGCAACTTGCTGAGCGCTCGCGAGTACAACGGCGAAATCACCCGCTTCGCCTACGATGCACTGGGACGCCTGACCGCCATCTTCAAGCCCGGCGACCAGGACGGGAAGCCGACGGTGAGCTACGAGTACCGGCACGGCAATCCGCTATCACGGGTTGTCACGAAGGCGCGGTTCGGTGGTGGCACGGACGACTTCGAAGAAACCCACACTTTGACCGACGGCCTCGGGCGAAAGCGCGGTGCTCTGACGCGCGCGGACGAAGAGCGGTGGGTGTTAGCCGGGGTCGTGCTGCTGGACGAGCGGGGTGAGGCCTGGCGCGCGCTGCGGCCCAGGTTCGTCGGGTCGGAGAGCTTCGAAACGCCCCCGGTCCTCGCGGACCAATTGGGCATCACCACCTTTCGCGATGCCATAGGGCGGGAGCGGCGCGCGTTGACCGAGCTCGGGCGTGAGACTCGGATCGACTACGAGCCGCTGCTGAAGAAGACGCGCGATCCCGGCCAGACCGACGCTAGCTCCGCCTACGAGCAGACACCGACGATCGAAGAGCAGGACGGGCTCGGACGGCTCGTGCGGGTGACGAAGTTTCTGGACGGCGAAGCCATCGCGGCCGTCTTCTCTTACGACGCGGTCGGAAACCTGTTGTCGAAGACCGATCCGGAGGGGAACACGTCGCGCTACGAATACGACGGTCGAGGTCGGCGCGTCGTGATCGACGATCCGGATGTGGGCCGGCACGAGCACGTGTTTGATGCGACAGGGAATCTCATCGAGCGGCATCGCCCGGACGGCAGCGTGCTTCGCTACACCTTCGATCTTGCGGGTCGAGCGCTCAGCGAGGACTGGAACGACGACGGCAAACCCGAGGTCACGAAGACCTGGGACGTGCGACCGAGCGAACCGGACAATCGCTCCTACCGAGGCAAGTTGGCCCGCATCGAGCACCCGGCTGGGGTGACCGAGCATGAATATGACCGCCGGGGGCGGGTAACGTGGACGCATCTGACTCTCGAGGGCGAGCGCTACTCGAGCGGCAGCTTGTTCGATCAACAGGACCGCGAGGTGCGGCATTATTACCCGGACGGGTCGTCGATTGCGATCGCGCGCAACCTGCGAGGGCAGCTTTCGGACTACGCAGAGGGCACCGTGCGCATCGACTACCGCGAGGATGGCTTGGAGGAGTGGCGCACCTTCGCCACCGGCGTACTTCAGGCGACGCAATACGACGAGGACCAGCGGCAGACGGAGCTCCGGATTGTGGCGGCGGATGGGGCGGATGTCGAGCGGCTCAGCTGGGGCTATGATGCTGCGAACAACCTGACGTCGCTCGACGACTTGCGTCAGGGCGTGAGTCCGGAGCTCGACCGCTCCGAGAGCTACCGCTATGACAATCTGTATCGGTTGACGGGAGCGCGAGGCTCCTGGGGTGAAACACGCTGGCGCTACTCCCCCAGTGGTAACCTGCTTGAGCGCGAGAGCGATGTTGCCGGGCAAGACACGCAAAAGCTCGAGTACGGTGACGCGGCGGGGCCCCACGCGGTCACGCGGATGGACGATCGCAGGCTCTCCTACGACCCGCTAGGAAGGCTCAGGGACGATGGCGAGCGGCAGCTGACGTACAACGAGGCCGATCAGTTGGTGCAAGTAGAGACAAACGCTGGTGCGACGGTCGAGAGCGTGTTCGATGGTGACGGCCAGCGCCGGATCCGTCGCAGCGTTTCGGCGGACGGCACGGAAGAAACATTGCTCTCGATCAGTCCCTGGAGCGAGGTGCAAAACGGCAAGCTCGTGCGCTACATCGTGCACGCTGATCGGCGGATCGTGAAGCTGGCGGACCGGGACACGGGCGCACCATCCGAGGACCCGTCGCTCGTGCCGCCGACGGCCGATCGCTCGCCGGGTCAATGGCTGCTCAGGTTGCCGCAAATGGTGTTTGGCGTGTGTGCTGTGCTGATGCTCGCGCTGTGCAGCGTGCTGCGCCGTCGCTGGCGCTGGGTAGCGCCTCTGGCGGCTGCACTCGTCGTGGCGAGCTGTCACGGTGGTGGCGGGAATGGTGGCCAGGCAGACCAGCACACGGGCCCTCCTACGCCAGAGGACGGCCCTGCAGTCACTGGGCTCATCGAAGAGGACAGGCTGCTCTTCACTGACCAGCTCGGCTCGACCCTGGTCGAGACCAATGCCGCCGGTGAAGTGCGGGCCCGTTTCGCGAGCTACCCATTTGGGGCGCCACGTTACGATTCGTCGGAAGAAACGCGTGCTTACGCGAATGCTCCGCGGGATAGGAGCGTGGGGCTCGACTTGATGGGGGCGCGTTTCTACGCTCCGGATCTCGGCTTCTGGACGCAAGGCGACCCGCTGGCGATCAACTCGCCGGAGCAAACTGTAGGCGCTGAGTTTGCGACGGCGAACCCGTACGCCTACGCGAATCTGACACCGATCTGCGCGAACGATCCGAACGGTGAGTTTTGGAATGTCGTTGTCGGGGGTGGCATCGGAGCCCTGGTCGGAGGTGGCATCGAAGCGGCTCGACAGTACTACGCGAATGGCAAGGTCGAGGACTGGGGGCGGGTCAAAGCGGCCGCCGCTGGCGGGGCCGTGTCGGGCATCGTGCAGACGGCGCTGCCGGGGACCGGGACGGCAGTAATGCTGGCGGTGGGGGGTGGGTCCGCCGCTGCTGCTGGGGTGACCGAGCGGCTCGTCGAGAGCGGTGGCAAGAGCGCGGGGACGCTCGCCGATGTAGCGATCGATACCGGGGTCGGCATGGCCACCGCGGGGCTTCTGCGAGGCGGGAGCAGGGTGGTCCACGCGATCAGGGCCCCGAAGCCGCCTGTGGCGAAGGCACCCGTGGCACAGGTGTCGGCTGAACTTGTCGCCTCTTCAACGAAAACGGAGACCGTTAGCGTGTTCCACGGCAGCATCAACGACGCAACAACCATTCGAGCGTCGGGGTTTGACCCCCGCCGGGGTACGGCTTTCGTGTCGCGCGATCGTGAGACTGCCTTGAATGCCATTGGACCGAGGCGCTATGATGTTCGGGAAGGGAACGCCCGAGATATCGGTCTTATTGAATCGAGAATCCCGAAAGATGACTTCGAGCGGGTGCTCGCACCCGCTGAACGCTCCTACGGTGGGTTCGATGGCTCCGATCTTTCCAGCTCTGAAATCCCTTTGAGAACCGAGGAAGCGATGGAGTTATTCAATGCAAACATCGTCAAGTAGTGGCGCCCTGAATGACGAGCTTGCGTCGTTGCTTTCGTCGCTGAATCTGCCTGCCGTCCCGCGGGAGATCCGTGTGATAGAGATCCTGCCAGGGGACTACGGGGAGGACGGCTACCTGCGAGTCCCCAGTGCCCGCGTGCTCTTAAGCGATGACTTCTCCTCGAGGTTTGACCAGCTTGTGCGTGCCGGCTACTCGTGGATCAACCTGAACTACCTAGGCATGCACGAGGGCGCGGCTGTGGTTGCGGTTGAGGTGCCTCGTCATGCAACAGGGGCGCCGAAACCCAGCATCAACTATTCGGGACCACCTCGTGTCGTCAGTGAAAGCATGGGCGAAGCTGCAACGGTGCTCCGAGTCATTGACCCTGCGCAAACAGCGATGCGCGGACGAGCGTTGATCGAAGTACTGGACGAGCTTACGGCCGAGGGGCACGAGCCCATGATTCGCTTCGTGGCCGCGCTCGGCGAGCGGCCATGGGCGGGGCAGCTGCGCTTCGACGTCTCAATGCTTCGGTTGTGGCTCGCCGGGCCGAACGTCTCACACGTACAGGCAATGGTGACCTACGGCGATGGCCGACGTGGCGGGGTGCCGCTATCCGCAGCACTCGACAGGTATGATCTGACTTTCTTTCATGGCAGCCAGCCTACTACGACAACGTCACAGACGCTGGCGGAAACGCTGGATCGCATCGGCACATGGGTTACCGCTGGTTACCCCGTTCCGGAGCCGGACTGAAATCAAAGCGGTGACACTCGGGAGGTCGATGCCCCTCAGCTTGGGAGGCAAAATGAAGAAGGGGTCCCTCGATGACTTGCTGGGCGCGGCGGGACGCCATGTCCTCTCGGAAGAACACCTTCGATGCCTGGGATATCGGGACCTCGACCGGCGAAGGCGCGCACACGTGACGGTGGACGGCGCGGGACAAAACTCAACGAAGTAAGTGCGCCCACGCGAACAGCCGTGGCCGTGCAGAGCGATCGAGACGCCTTCGCATCTGGTGAGGGCGGTCAGATCGAGGTCGTATTCAGCGCGCTGCGGGGGCTATAATCGTGCGAAGGATGTTGCCAATCAACGAGGAAGGCGTGGATGACGTGCTGGCCACGATCAGAAGTCCCGTGGCCAAGAACCTTTTGCGTGTGGCCGTGGCCACGGCGCGAACACAGTTCATTCTCAAGGAGGGGGAGACCGAACAAGTTTGGAGAGATCGACTTCCCGTAGCGGAATTCGATATGGGTTTCTTCGCTCGGGTCATTGCCGAAGCTTTCCGCAACGAGGACATGCTTCGTGCAGTTCTCGATGGAAAATCGATTGAGGAAGCGAGCGGATGGAAGTTCTGACCAGTCCAATGGTGATCGTCAGGGCGATCGAGCAGATGAAGGAAGGCCAGATGTGATTCACCAGTTCAACGTTCATGCGCTACTCCGTGATCGAGCCGACCAACCGAGCTTCCACGTGCTTGCAGAACGCCACCTGCGGATCGAGTTTCGAAACTTGGAGGCTGGAACAGCGGTCGGTCCGTTCACCTACGAGGGGGACGTGCTGATCACGTGTTGGACGGGTGTGTTTTCGATCGAGGCTGGTGCTTCTACCACAGAGCTCCGTGAACTCGAGCAAGCGGTCATTCCTAGCGGCACTTTGGTGCGACTCGCATGCGGGGCCCGCGGCTCGATTCAGCTGATTTGGAGCCCACCGCACGCAGCGACGAGGCAAGCGTGAACCCTACCAGTCGACCCACCGCCGAGGGCGGCGAGTCGAGTTGCGCGCGTTCGTTGTCCACCGATGCAACGGTGGCGTAGCGAGTCACCAGGCGCTCACTGGCAAAAGTCGGGGTCTTGGTTGGCGCAGGTTGTAGCGTCGGGGCATTGGTCATCCGTGCCGCATTGGTAGGTGCAGCGGTTGGCAAAAGCCCCGACCGTTCTGCAGAGCCCTCCCTCACCCTGTGTCGTGCAGTTGCCGTCTTCATCACGGGGGCAGCCACACTCCGTATCCATACCGCCCGGACAAGACCGAGCACGAAGCATGTCTGTTACTGCTTCGCAAGTAACGTTCTGCTGACCAATGCCGCAGTACGCCTCCTCGGGCGCTCCGGAAACGCTCGATGTCGTGATGAGCACGCCGTACGGGCGCTCGCAACCAGTTGCTTGGCGCTTTAGGCAGTAGGCTTGCTCGCGGACCTCCCCCTTGAACTCCATCGGGACGCAGCGACGCAGCGGCTCCGCCTCGGTGTTGCCGATGCATTCGCTGTCCGCCTGGCAGGGTTGACAGTCGTCGACGGTACCGAGCTCGGTGGTGGTGCAGGTGTTCGTGGCGGGGTTGCAGCTGGTGCCGCCACAGACCCCTTCGTCTGCCGGCGTGCACTGGACGCACTGCCCGGCATCGACATTGCAGACGGTCGTGCCGGCGAGGTGGGCGCAGTCGTCGTTGGTTTGGCAGGGGGCGCAGGTGTTGTCGTCACACCAGGAGGCGGTCGATTCGCCACACTGCACGTTGTCGAGGCATTCCACGCAGGTGTTGTCCTCCGGGCGCACTGGGGCGTTGGGTCCGCACAATCACTCTCGGACAGACATTCGACACACTCCTTCGTCGCTGTGTCGCAGACCCCCTCGTCGCAGTCGTCGGTCTCGCGGCACTCGACACACTCGTGGCTGTCGGTGTCGCAGGCGGGTGTCGGGGTATCGCAATGCTCGGTGCTGTCGAGGCACTCGACGCAGTTGTCGCGGGCCTCGTTGCACACGGGCGTGGCGCCACTGCACGCGCCGTCGCAGGGGATAGGCGGGGTGGCCGTGCCCTCGCCGGAGGTGTCCAGGGCACCGGTCGCGCCAGGTGCACCCGCCTCGCCCCCGAGGCTTCCGGATGAGCTGGCGGTGGAGGTGCCGCCACCGCCTCCTGCGGCGCTCCCCCCGGTGCCCCCACCAGCTCCAGTCCCGACGCTCCCAATGGTACCACCACCACTCGCGGCGGTGGCGGCACCGGAGCAGGGCTCGCCTTCATCACAGGAGGAAAACTCGGTGCCGCAGGCCTGGCCCAAGCTCAGGAGCATCAGTCCCACGGGGGCAACGGTTCTGTAGCGGGTCACCCATGCACTCACTGGCAAAAGTCGGGGTCTTGGTTGGCGCAGGTGCGGTTAGCTGGGCAATCGTCAACGACACCGCACTCATAGGTGCAGCGGTTGTCGAAGGCTCCGACGGTTCTGCAGAGTCCACCTGTGCCCGGAGCGGTGCAGTTACCATCCTCGTCTCGGGGGCAGCCACATTCGGTATCTTGGCCCCCAGGGCAACTGCGCGATTGGAACAGGTCCAGGACCGCTTCGCAGGTCACACTGTCTTGGCCAATCCCACAGTACGGCTCTTCGGCAGCCCCCGAGACACTCACGGCGGTGATGAGCACCGCGTACGGGCGCTCGCAGCCCGCTGCCTGGCGCTTCAGGCAGTAGGCTTGCTCGCGGACCTCCCCCTTGAACTCCATGGGAATGCAACGGCGGAGGGGCTCCGACTCGGTGTTGCCGATGCATTCGCTGTCGGCCTGGCAGGGTTGACAGTCGTCGACGGTGCCGAGCTCGGTGGTGGTGCAGGTGTTCGTGGTGGGGTTGCAGCTGGTGCCATCGCAGGGGGCTTCCTCGGCGGTGGTGCACTGGACGCACTGCCCGGCATCGACATTGCAGACGGTCGTGCCGGCGAGGTGGGCGCAGTCCGCGTTGGTCTGGCAGGGGGCGCAGGTGTTGTCGTCACAGAAGCTCCCCTGGGGGTCCGTGCAATCCGCGTTTTCGAGACACTCCACGCAGACCTGTTCGGGGTCGCACAAGGGCGTCGACACCTCGCAGTCCTCATTCTCGAGACACTCCACGCAGAGGTGCGTTTCGGGATCGCAGGTGCCCTCGTTGCAGTCGCTGGGGGTCAGGCACTCCACGCACTTGTGTGCGTCGGGGTTGCAGACGGGTGTCGGGGCCTCGCAGTGTTCGGCGCTATCGACGCACGCGACGCACATGGCGGTGGCCTCGTCGCACACCGGCGTGTCTCCATCGCAAGTACCCTCGCAGGGGATAGGCGGCGTACCACCCATGCCTCCAGAGCTGCTGGTGTTCGGGGCACCGGCCTCGCCGAGGGTACCAGCCTCGCCCGCGATGCCTCCGAATGAGCTGGTGGTGGAGGTGCTGCCACCGCCTCCTGCGGCGCTGCCACCGGTGTGCCCGCCAGCTCCAGTCGCGACGCTCGCGCCAGTGCCACCGCCACCACCCGCGGCGGTGGCGACACCGGAGCAGGGCTCACCCTCCGCACAGCTCTCAAACTTGGTGCCACAGGCCTGGCCCAAGCTCAGGAGCATCAGCCCCACGGGTGCAACGGTGGCGTAGCGAGTCACCAGGCGCTCACTGGCAAAAGTCGGGGTCTTGGTCGGCGCAGGTTTTGTTGGATGGGCAGTCGTTGGTGACACCGCACTCATAGGTGCACTGGTTGTCGAAGGTTCCTACGGTTCTGCAGAGTCCACCTGTACCCGGAGCGGTGCAGTTACCGTCCTCGTCGCGGGGGCAGCCACATTCGGTATCTTGGCCCCCAGGGCAACTGCGCGATTGGAACAGGTCTAGGACCGCTTCGCAGGTCACACTGTCTTGGCCAATCCCACAGTACGGCTCCTCCGCAGCCCCCGAGACACTCACGGCGGTGATGAGCACCGCGTACGGGCGCTCGCAGCCCGCTGCCTGGCGCTTCAGGCAGTAGGCTTGCTCGCGGACCTCCCCCTTGAACTCCATGGGAATGCAGCGGCGGAGGGGCTCGGCCTCGGCGTTGCCGATGCATTCGCTGTCCGCGAGGCAGGGCTCGCAGCTGCCCACGGTGCCGAGCTCGGTGGTGGTGCAGGTGTTCGTAGCGGGGTTGCAGCTGGTGCCGCCACAGACCCCTTCCTCCGCCGGCGTGCACTCCACGCATTCGCCCGTCGGCACGTCGCAGACAGTAGTCCCCGCGAGGTGAGCACAGTCCGCGTTGGTTTGGCAGGGGGCGCAGGTGTTGTCGTCACACCAGGAGGCGGTCGATTCGCCACACTGCATGTTGTCGAGGCATTCTACGCAGGTGTTGTCCTCTGGCGCGCACTGGGGCCTTGGGTCCGCGCAGTCACTCTCGGACAGACAT